>CAJGCQ010000011.1 GCA_904501875.1 Clostridiaceae bacterium
CACTTATTATCTCGGTTCTTCTGTCCTTGCCGTATTTATCGGCAACCTCTTTAAGCTCCTTAATAATAATATTCAAAAGCTTGCGTTTGGAGTTTAAGGTGTCCTCTAACCCCTCAATTTCCTTCTTTAGCGCCTCAATATCGGCGGTACGCTTTAAAATATACTCACGGTTTAAGTGGCGGAGCTTGATTTCAGCCACATATTCGGCCTGAATTTCGTCAATGCCGAAGCCTATCATAAGGTTGGGCACAACCTCTTTTTCCTCTTCGGTCTCACGGACGATTTTAATTGCCTTGTCAATATCAAGGAGTATCTTTTCAAGACCCTTTAAAAGGTGCAGTCTGTCCTTCGCCTTCGAAAACTTAAAATAGACCCTGCGGCGGACGCACTCTTCTCTGAATGCGACCCACTCGGAAATTATTTCCTTAACACCCATAACCCTCGGGGAGCCGGCTATCAGGATATTAAAGTTACAGGAAAAGCTGTCCTCAAGGGGGGTCATTTTAATGACCTTTTTCATCAGCTTTTCTGGGTCTGCGCCGCGCTTTAAATCAATCGTTATTTTAAGACCGTTTAAGTCGGTTTCGTCACGGATATCGTTAATTTCGGTGATTTTTTTAAGTTTTACAAGCTCGATAACCTTTTCTATAATCGCTTCACATGTGGTGGTGGGCGGAATTTCAGTAATATCGATACAGTTCTGTGATTTATCAAAGCTGTAAACGCCCCGCACCTTAAAGCTGCCTCGCCCGGTTTCGTAAATCTTCTCTATATCCGAACGGTTGTACAAAAGCCTGCCGCCTATGGGAAAATCTGGGGCTAAAAGGGTATCAGCAACATTAATGTCGTTATCCCTTATATAGGCGATAGTTGTTTCACAGACCTCCCGCAGGTTAAAGGGGCAGATAGAGCTTGCCATTCCCACCGCAATACCCGTATTAGCGTTTACAAGCACAGAGGGGAAGGTGACAGGAAACAGGGTCGGCTCCTTCATACTCGAATCATAGTTGTCTACAAAATCAACCGTATCTTTATCAATATCGGCAAAAAGCTCGGCGGCAATCGGGGCTAACTTCGCCTCGGTATAACGAGAGGCAGCGTATGCCATATCCCTTGAATACGCCTTACCGAAGGAGCCCTTGGACTGCACATAGGGGTGCAAAAGCGCTTCGTAGCCCTCGGACAGGCGCACCATTGTTTCATAAATCGCCGCATCGCCGTGGGGATTGAGCTGCATTGTGCGCCCGACTATATTAGCCGATTTTATAGTATTCCCCGTCGAAAGCCCCATCTTATACATTGTATAAAGGAGTTTTCTGTGTGCTGGCTTAAAACCGTCAATTTCAGGTATAGCACGGGAGACAATAACGCTCATAGCGTAAGGCATATAGTTGGTCTCAAGGGTTTCGGTAATCGGCTGTTCGACCGTCAATCCCGACCCCGCAATATAGGCATTTATTTTTGCTTTTACTGTCTTTGGTTCTTTCTTCTTTTTGGAAGATGCCAAAAAATTCACTCCCTTTATTAATTACACATTCCTAATTCCGAATTAAGATATGTCCGCCTCTTCAAGATACATATATCCGTTCTCGGCGATAAATTCCTTTCTGCCCGCTAAGTCGTCTCCCAATAATAGGTCGAACATTTGCGAGGTGCGCTCGGCGTCCTGAGGCATAACCTTTATAAGCCGTCTGGTTTCGGGATTCATTGTGGTAAGGTTCATCATATCGGGCTGGTTTTCGCCAAGCCCCTTTGAGCGCTGAATATCAGGCTCGGGCTTAACAGAGCCTATTTTACCTAATATCTCGATTTTTTCCTTTTCGTCATAGGCGAAGTAGGTCATATCCTTTGTCCTGATTTCGTAAAGAGGGGTTTCCGCAATGTATACCTTGCCCTCGTTTATAAGGGTGGGCATAAGGCGGTATATCATTGTAAGTATAAGCGTCCTAATCTGGAAGCCGTCCACATCCGCATCGGTACAGATTATAACCTTATTCCAGCGAAGCGCCCCTAAATCAAAGGTTGCAAGTCCCTTGTTCGCCTTGGACTTAACCTCGACTCCACAGCCTAAAACCTTTATAAGGTTGGTTATAATTTCACTCTTAAATACCTTTTCGTAGTCTGCCTTTAAGCAGTTTAAAATCTTACCTCTTACAGGTATAATAGCCTGAAATTCTGCATCACGGGCTAATTTACAAGAGCCTAAAGCCGAATCACCCTCAACTATAAACAGCTCCCGCCTTTCAATATCCTTTGAGCGGCAGTCAACAAATTTATCAACCCTGTCAAGCATTGAATTTGCCGATTGCAGGGTCTTTTTAAGGTTGATTCTTTCCCTTTCGCTCCGCTCACGGCTGCGCTTATTTACAAGCACCTGATCGGCGATTTTATCCGCCTCCGCTTTGTTCTCTATAAAGTAAATCTCAAGCTGATGGCGAAGAAAATCGGTCATCGCCTCATATATAAATTTATTGGTAATCGCTTTTTTGGTTTGGTTTTCGTAAGAGGTTACGGTCGAGAATGAGGAAATCACCAGCACAAGACATTCCTCAACATCGGAAAATGTGATTTTACTCTCGTTAGACTTGTACTTTCCGCTGTTTTTTATATATGCGTCAAGCTGTGCAACAAAGGCGCTCCTTGTCGCTTTCTCGGGTACACCGCCGTATTCAAGCCAGCTCGAATTGTGGTAATACTCCTTTAAGGTATGGCGATTTGAAAAGGTGAGCGCCACATTGATTTTAACCTTATATTCGGGCTTGTCCTCACGGTCTCTTCCCTTTCGCTCGGTCTGCCAAAACTGCACCGAAGAAAGCCTTTCTTCGCCGACGGTCTCGTTTACATAGTCACGGATACCGTCATTGTAGACTATTTCCTGCTGAACGAATTTTGACCCCTGTTGTTCACGGAAAACAAAGAGAAGTCCGTCATTTACAATCGCTTGGCGCTTTATTGTGTCCAAAAAATATTCGGTCGGGATATTAATATCGGTGAAAACCTCAATATCAGGCTTCCAGCGGGTTTTCGTTCCCGTATCCTTGCCGGAGTAGGGTTCCTTTTTAAGCCCGCCCACATTATATCCCTTTTCAAAATGCAGATTGTATTTAAAGCCGTCACGCTTAATCTCAACGTCCATATATTCCGAGGAATACTGGGTCGAGCAAAGGCCCAATCCGTTAAGACCTACCGAATATTCGTAGTTTGAGCCCTCGTTGGTGTTATATTTTCCGCCTGCGTACAGCTCGCAATAGAGAAGCTCCCAGTTAAAGCATTGCTCCTTATTGTTAAAGTCAACAGGTGCGCCTCGCCCGAAGTCCTGCACCTCAATAGAGCCGTCGGCGTACTTTGTTATAACTATTTTATTTCCGTAGCCCTCACGAGCCTCGTCTATGGAGTTTGAAATAATTTCAAAAACCGAATGTTCACAGCCGTCCAGCCCGTCCGAGCCGAAAATAACCCCCGGGCGTTTACGCACACGGTCGGGACCCTCAAGCTTTTTTATACTATCGTTGCCGTATTCAGCGGTGGTTTTCGCCATTTCCGATACCTCTTACACATAATTTATCAATCTATATTATACACCATATTTTGTATTTTCGTCAAGTGAGATATTAGATGTTAGACGGTAGATATTAGATGACGGTAAAATATACTTGTGTAGGGCATATAAAAAGCGGACGACCGATGGCCGTCCGTTCTCTAATATCTAATGTCTAAAATCTAATATCTAAACAAGGTGCGTCCAACCGTATTTATCCTCGACCTTGCCCCACTGAATGCCCGTAAGGGTATTGTAA
Organism: Clostridiaceae bacterium; assembly: GCA_904501875.1. GTDB lineage: Bacteria > Bacillota > Clostridia > Oscillospirales > Acutalibacteraceae > UBA737. Next base: position 3,798 of record CAJGCQ010000011.1, read on the forward strand.
AGATGCTGAGTAACTTCACCGATTTCGCCGTTGTTAATGGTGTACTTAACATCCTTGTAGCAAAGCTCGCCGATAGGAGAAATGACCGCCGCCGTACCGCAGCCCCAAGCCTCTTGAAGCTTGCCGTTTTTAAGTGCCTCGCCAAGCTCGTCAATGCTTAAAAGCCGCTCGTTTACGGTGTATCCCTCGTCCTTTAAAACCTCAATGCAGGATTTACGGGTAATACCAGGAAGAATTGAGCCTGTAAGCTTGGGCGTTACAATCTCGCCGTCAATCTTGAACATAACATTCATAGCGCCCACCTCTTCTATGTACTTACGCTCAACGCCGTCAAGCCACAGCACCTGAGAGTAGCCCTTTTTGCTAGCTCGCTCCCCTGCACGGTTGCTCGCCGCATAGTTTCCGCCGCACTTAACGTAGCCCGTGCCGCCCCTTACTGCACGGACATCCTCGTCCTCAATCATAATCTTAACGGGGTTAATACCCTCTGCGTAATAACTGCCCACAGGAGAAGCGATTATAATAAACTTAGCATTGTGAACGGCGTGAACTCCCAAATTCTCGTCATTTCCGAACATAAAGGGACGGATATAAAGGGATGTGCCCTCAGCCGACGGGGTCCAGTCCTGCTCAACGCCGACGAAGGTATCTAAAATCTGCATAGCGTCCTCTTCGGGAATCTGGGGCAGACAAAGCCTTTCGGCAGAGTTATTCATACGGCGGATGTTCTCTATCGGACGGAAAAGCTGAACCTTGCCGTCCTTGCGGCGATATGCCTTTAGCCCCTCAAAAATTTCCGAGCCGTAATGAAGCACGGTAGAAGCAGGGTGGAGCGAAATATTATCGAAGGGTACGATTTTCGCATCGTGCCAGCCCTTATCAACCGAGTAATCCATAACAAACATATGGTCGGTAAAAATTTTGCCGAAGCCGAGTGTGCTGCTATCAGGCTTTGCCTTTGGAGCAGTAGTTTTTGTGATTTCGATTTTCATTTTTTACACTCCTATTTTGCAAAAATCCCGCCTCAAGGTCTACTTGAGACGGGTGTAGAATACATCCGTTCGTAAAAGCCTTTTACGATTTTTTACAGTATACCACCGAGCTTAGAATTTGTCAATATTTTTGAGATTTTTTTGTGAACAGCGCAACTTTATAAAAAAAGTATTGACAAACGGTAGTGTTTAGTGGGATAATATATACGGTTATAAAGAGTAGTATACTCTTTGCCAACTTTTCTTTTTGGTGATATTAATGCGAATTATTACAGGCGTAGCGAGAGGCAAGCACCTTGTCACGCCGGAGGGCAGAGATGTCCGCCCAACCCCCGAACGGGTCAAGGAGGGACTTTTTAGCGCCTTGCAGTTCGACATTGAGGGCAGGCGCGTGCTTGACCTTTTTGCAGGCTCGGGTCAGTTAGGGCTTGAGGCTTTGTCCCGAGGAGCGGCGAGCGCCGTATTTGTTGACACTTCAGACTCTTCGGTAAAAATCATAAAACAGAATATCGAGCTTACGGGCTTTGAAAGTAAGGCTAAGGTTTTCCGATCGGATTACGCCTCCTTTGCGGCGGCCTGCAGAGACACGTTTGATATAGCCTTTCTCGACCCGCCTTATAATGCGGGGTTACTTATGTCCGCCCTTAAAGCGGTACTCCCGCTTATGAGCGATTACGGCACTATCGTATGTGAGCACCCGCCCGAGGTTAAACCTGAAGAAAATGTCGGCGGTTTTTCGATTGCGAAGACCTATCGCTACGGCAAGGTTTTGGTTACGGTTTATCGGAAAGGAGAAACGGTATGAATACTCTTACCGCAATTTGCCCCGGCAGCTTCGACCCCGTAACCTACGGTCATCTCGATATCATAGCAAGGGCATCTAAGATGTTTGGCAGGCTTATAGTGGTTGTTGCAAGCAACGGTGCTAAGCATTGCTCCTTTACCCCTAAAGAACGGGTGGAAATGATTGAAAAATGCACTAAAGACCTTAATAATGTTGAAGTTATACATTACGACGGACTGCTTGCAGAATATGCCGCTCAAAGAGGTGCAAGTGCTATAATCAAGGGACTTCGAGCCATGTCCGACTTTGAATATGAGTTTCAGATGGCGCTTGCCAATAAAAAGCTTAATCCGAATGTTGAAACTCTATTTCTTACCACAGCTTCGCAAAATATGTATTTAAGCTCAAGTATGGTAAAGCAGATAGCGAGTATGGGGGGAGATATTTCAAGTTTTGTCCCCGAGGTTATAAAACAGGATATAATGGATAGAATTTACATTAAAAAATAACAGACTAATTTTACGGAGGAATAAAAAATGACACTTGACGAGTTACTTGAACAGTTTGACGAGGTTTTGGACAGCGGCATAAAAATCCCCGGCAAAAAGACCGTGGTTGATGTTGAAAAGCTCAGGGCGGTTGTGGACGATATCCGCCTTAACATCCCTGCAGAAATCAAGCAGGCAAAGGGCATTGTCGCCGACCGTGCGGACATTATAACAAATGCAAAGCGTGAGGCAGACGGAATTATAAGAAACGCCGAGGAACGGGCAAAGGCTATGGTAGCACAGGAAGAAATCGTAAAGCTCGCTCAGCAAAAGGCGGCCGAGATAATCGCCACCGCACAGACCAAGAGCCGTGAGATGAGAAAGGCGGCTCAAGACTTTGTTGACGATATTATGCGCCGTGCAGACGAGGGACTTACCGCTAATTTAGGCGAGGTCAGAAAGACCCGTGCCGCATTAAAGCAGCAGATTCCCTCTGTTAAGGAATAATCTTAGACTTAAATTAAATACCTGAATTTTAAAAGCTGTGACGGAGACGGCGCTGTTTAAAATCGACCTTATAGCGAGCCGAAGAGGGTGAAAGTTCGGCGGTCGAAAACGGCGGTATCACTCCCGAGCCGACGGCCGAAATCTTCACAGTAAGCCGCTCCGATTTTCCCCCGTTAAAGGGAACGCAGATATATATATGTATGTCTGCCGTAATAGGTGGTTTGAAGCAGTATACAGTCTTCGTCCTATTATGGACGGAGACTTTTTATTTTGAAAGGAGAAAACAAAACCGTGTATAAGAGCATTTCCCCAAACCTTAACTTTGTTGAAGAGGAAAAAAAGGTAGAAAAATTTTGGGAAGAGGAAAAAATATTTGAGAAGAGCATAGACTCCCGTGCCAATGGCAAGCCATATGTATTTTACGACGGCCCCCCGACCGCCAACGGCAAGCCACATATCGGCCATGTTCTTACCCGTGTTATTAAAGATATGATTCCCCGTTACCGCACAATGAAAGGCTGTATGGTACCGCGAAAGGCAGGCTGGGATACCCATGGTCTTCCCGTTGAGCTTGAGGTTGAAAAAATGCTTGGTCTTGACGGCAAGGAGCAGATTGAGGGGTACGGCTTAGAGCCCTTTATAGAGCATTGTAAGGAAAGCGTTTGGAAATATAAGGGTATGTGGGAGGACTTCTCCAAAACTGTAGGCTTCTGGGCGGATATGGACGACCCCTATGTTACCTATGACAATAATTTTATAGAGTCCGAATGGTGGGCGCTTAAACAGATTTACGAAAAGGGTCTGCTCTACAAGGGCTTTAAGATTGTCCCCTACTGTCCCCGTTGCGGAACCCCCCTCTCCTCTCACGAGGTTGCACAAGGCTACAAGAATGTTAAAGAGAGAAGTGCGGTTGTGCGCTTTAAGGTTGTTGGTGAGGACGCTTATTTCCTTGCATGGACCACTACACCTTGGACGCTTCCCTCCAATGTTGCCCTCTGCGTAAACCCCGACGATACTTATTGCAAGGTAAAGGCGGCGGACGGCAATACCTATTATATGGCAAAGGAGCTGCTCGATAAGGTTTTAGGTAAGCTTTCTACGGAAGAAACCCCCGCTTACGAAATTTTAGAGGAATATAAGGGCTGTGAGCTCGAATATAAAGAATATGAGCCCTTGTTCGACTGTGCGAAGCCCGTTTGCGAAAAGCAGAATAAGAAAGCCTTCTATATTACCTGCGACAACTATGTTACCATGAGTGACGGTACAGGTATTGTTCATATCGCCCCCGCCTTTGGTGAGGACGATGCTAAGGTCGGAAGACGCTATGACCTGCCCTTTGTTCAGTTTGTTGACGGCAAGGGCGAAATGACCGAGGAAACACCCTATGCAGGTCTTTTTGTCAAGGATGCCGACCCCAAGGTTTTAAGCGATTTAGACGCTAAGGGGCTTCTTTTCGATGCGCCGAAATTTGAGCACGATTATCCCTACTGCTGGCGCTGTGATACTCCCCTTATCTACTATGCCCGTGAATCCTGGTTCATAAAAATGACCGATGTTAAGGATGACCTTATCCGCAACAACAACACCATTAACTGGATTCCCGAAAGCATTGGCAAGGGCCGTTTCGGCGACTGGCTTAACAATGTTCAGGACTGGGGTATCTCCCGCAACAGATATTGGGGCACACCTCTTAATATCTGGCAGTGCGAGTGCGGTCATATGCATTCTATAGGCAGTATTGAAGAATTAAAGAATATGTCGGACAACTGCCCCGACGATATCGAGCTTCACCGCCCGTATATTGATGCGGTAACCATAAAATGCCCCCATTGTGGCAAGGAAATGCACCGTGTACCCGAGGTTATCGACTGCTGGTTTGACTCAGGCTCAATGCCCTTTGCACAGCATCACTATCCCTTTGAAAATAAGGAGCTTTTCGAGTCCCAGTTCCCCGCCCACTTTATTTCCGAGGCGGTGGACCAGACAAGGGGCTGGTTCTACTCCCTGCTCGCAATTTCCACCCTTATTTTCGATAAGGCTCCCTTTAAAAATGTTATCGTTTTAGGCCATGTTCAGGACGAAAACGGTCAAAAAATGAGTAAATCAAAGGGCAATGCGGTTGACCCGTTTGACGCACTTGAAAAATTCGGTGCAGACGCAATCCGTTGGTATTTCTACACCAATTCCGCCCCCTGGCTGCCCAACCGTTTCCACGATAGGGCGGTTACAGAGGGTCAGCGCAAGTTTATGGGCACCCTTTGGAACACTTATGCGTTTTATGTTCTCTACGCCAATATTGACGAGTTCGACCCGACAAAGCACAGCCTTAATGACTGCAAGCTTACCGTAATGGATAAATGGCTTTTATCAAAGCTTAACTCTATGGTTAAGGCGGTTGATGACAATTTGGCTGATTACCGCATACCCGAAGCGGCAAGAGCGCTTCAGGAATTTGTGGACGATATGAGTAACTGGTATGTCCGCCGAGGCCGCGAGCGTTACTGGGTACAGGGTCTGCCCGAGGATAAGATTGCGGCATATATGACCCTTTACACCGCACTTGTCACCACCGCAAAGGCGGCGGCACCGATGATTCCCTTTATGACCGAGAGCATTTACCAAAACCTTGTAAGAACTCTTGACAAAACCGCTCCCGAGAGCGTACATCTCTGCGACTTCCCCACTATAGACGAGGCAGCGATCAACAAAGAGCTTGAAAGCAGCATGGATAAGGTTCTTGAAATTGTAGTATTAGGCAGAGCCGCAAGAAACGGTTCGGCGCTTAAAAACCGCCAACCGTTAGCTGCAATGTATGTAAAGCTTGAGGGCGACTTAGACAGCTTTTATACCGATATTATCCGTGACGAGCTTAACATAAAGAATGTAAGCTTTACCGACAGTGTGGACAGCTTCGTAACCTATCAGTTCAAACCCCAGCTTAAAACGGTAGGTCCTAAGTTCGGCAAGCAGTTAAACGAAATCAGGACTGCCCTTTCCGAAATTGACGGTGCTAACGCTAAAAAACAGCTTGATAATGACGGTTATATCGAATTAGACCTGCCGTCAGGTAATGTAAAGCTTGAGACCGAGGATTTGCTGATTGAGGCCAAGCAAAAGGGTGGCTTCTATTCGGTCAGCGACAGAGGAATCACCGTTACAATCGATACCACCCTTACAGAAGAACTTATTGAGGAAGGCTTTGTCAGGGAGCTTATCAGCAAGATTCAGACCATGCGTAAAGAGGCGGGCTTTAACGTAACCGACCATATCTGTGTCACAATAGAGGGCAGCGATAAGATTACGGAAACCGCCCTTAAAAAGCAGGAGGACATTAAGGGTGACACCCTTGCAGATTCCCTTACTGCTGAGAGCCCCGTTGGCTTTACTAAGGAATGGGATATTAACGGCGAGGCAGTCACAATAGGTGTTAAAAAAATCTAAAGCCGAAAGGAGCGCTGTAAATTGGCTGATAATAATGAAGAATTTGTGTTTGAGGATATAAGCTCTTCCACGGTTCCAAAATCCAAAAGCAGCTTAAAGGCGGTGACCGATAATTACGGCAACAAAGTTTTTAAAAATCTTGATAAAATAATCAAGGCAATCTCATTTATAGTGGCTATTGGAATACTTCTGATTTTTGCGGTGGTTGCTGTAGTGCTTATTATGCTTGACAATATTTTTGCGGTCGTTTCGGTTGCGGTCTTCATCGTAGGAATTATTTTAGCTCTTATTTCACTCTTCTTAATATACGCTATAGGCCATCTTATTTCACAGAACAACGAAATTATGAAACATCTATAAACCTTAAAAATCGCACTTAGGAATATTCCTTAGTGCGATTTTATTTTTCCGTTTCGGTCCTTATTTTGCCGTTCTCAACATAAAAGGTTATATCGCCGCCGGTATCGGTTCTTAAAATCCGGGTGCCCTGTTCTTTAAGTGCATCAATGACCGACTCACTCGGGTGGGAATAGATATTGTTCTCTCCCACCGATATTGCGGCATAATCGGGAGTGGCTTTATCCAAAAACTCCTTGGAGCTTGAAGTTGCACTACCGTGATGACCCGCTTTTAAAACATCGCAATCTATATTAAGTCCGTCCTCGATAAGTGCCTTTTCGGTCTTAGCTTCCGCATCACCCGTAAAGAGAAATTTTATCCCGTCAAGCTCCGCCATAACTATAACAGACTTATTATTATCTTCCAACATATCGTCATAATATGCAAGCACCGTGACGGTAAACTTCCCTATTTTAAAGTTCATTCCCTGAAGGGCGGTATAGGCGTTGCCGCCCTTTGCCGTAACGATTTGTTTTGCGGTTTTAACAAGAGATGTTGCCTCTGCATCATAATCAAGCTCGGGTATTATAAGATTGTCTATTGTTCTACGCCTTGCAAGCTCAGGCAAAGCCCCTGCGTGGTCAGTGTGAAGATGGGTGACTATTAGGGCATCTATTCTGCTTATGTGTGCCGAATTAAGGTCTTCTAAGACATTTTCTGCGCTGTCCTCGGTGCCAACATCGATAACTGCGGAATAGCCGCCAGAGTAAATCAAAATACTATCCGCCTGACCCACATCTGTGATTTTCACAAAATTCACCGAGGTATCAAAGGACTCAGAAGGGTTAAATACCTTCTGTAGCTCTTCGCCGAAAACACCCCGTGAGAAGGCAATTATAAAAACTGCGGCGGCAATTAAGGTTGCCGCCACTGTATACTTAAGTGTTTTTTCCTTATTCTTCATCTGCCGAATCGGCTCCCGCCGCCTCACGTTCCATAAGCTGGTCCATTGTGATAAGCACCTTGCGGGGCTTTGAACCCTCGTAGGGGCCTACCACCCCTCGTTGCTCCATTTCGTCCACAATTCTTGCGGCTCTGGCATATCCGAGCTTTAGTCTGCGCTGTAAAAGCGAGGTGGAGGCCTGACCGTTTTCCACAACCACCCTTATAGCGTCACTTAGCATCGGGTCTTCATCGGGTCCGTCTTCCTTAAGCCCTGTCTTCTGCTTTTTCTCCACTGCCGCCTGGCGTTCAATTTCCACCATAACATCATCATCATAATCGGCAGAATAGTCACCCTTTATGTACTCCACAACCGCCTCAACCTCGTCGTCGCTTACAAAGCAACCCTGAATGCGGTTGGGCTTGTTTGAGCCTACAGGGCTAAAGAGCATATCGCCTCGGCCTAACAGCTTCTCTGCTCCTGAGGAGTCCAAGATAGTTCGGCTGTCTATCTGGGAGGATACCGCAAAGGCAATTCTTGTGGGGATATTCGCCTTGATAACACCCGTTACAACATCAACAGAGGGGCGCTGGGTTGCGATTATAAGGTGCATACCCGCCGCTCTCGCCTTTGCCGCAATACGGTTAATCGAATCCTCAACCTCGTTAGGTGCGGTCATCATAAGATCAGCAAGCTCGTCAATAATTATGACGATGTGGGGCATTTTCTGCACCTCAGGGTCGCCTAACTGCTCAACAAAGCGGTTATAACCTGCAAGGTCACGCACTCCCCGATCGGCAAACATTTTATAACGCTTTTCCATCTCGCTTACCGCCCAGCCAAGTGCACCCGAAGCCTTTCTCGGGTCGGTTACAACGGGAACCAGCAGGTGGGGAATGCCGTTATAAATGCCAAGCTCCACAACCTTAGGGTCAATCATTAAAAGCTTTACCTCGTCGGGTGTCGCCTTGTAAAGAATACTTACTATTATGGAGTTTATACATACCGATTTACCTGAACCGGTAGCACCGGCTATCAGTCCATGGGGCATTTTTGCAATATCGGTAACAACGGCGTTGCCGCCTATATCCCGTCCCAATGCCACGGTAAGCTTACTCTTTGCCGAGGTAAAGGCGGGAGAATCCAGTATCCCTCTAACTCCCACTACCGCACTTGCCTTATTAGGTACCTCTATTCCCACCGCCGCTTTATTGGGTATGGGCGCTTCTATACGCACTCCGGCGGTAGCAAGATTAAGCGCTATATCGTCCGCAAGGTTTGTTATCTTGCTTATCTTTACACCCGCACTGGGCTGAAGCTCATAACGGGTAACAGTGGGACCCTTGCTTACTTCAACAACCCTTGTTTCCACACCGAAGCTCCTTAGTGTTTCAACCAATCGGTTAGCGGTGTTGTCAAGCTCGGCGGAAAGGAAGGCGGCGTTCTGCGCCTTCGTCTCCTTTAAAAGGGTAAGGGGCGGGAATCTATAGCTTTCCTCGGCCTCGGTATTTTCCTTTTCGAGGTGCTCGGTGAATTTATCTGTTTCCGCCTTAAAGTCTATCTTTTCTGCCTCGCTGTTTTGAGCCTCGGCTTTAGCCGCATTAAGAGCGGCGTCAATATTTTTACTTTCCTCTGTCTCCTCGCTGTACGGTTTTGTGCCCCTCTCGGGGATTTCTGCGGGAACTTCATTGTCATAATAAGCCGAAACAACCTTGCGTTGCTTTTCGCCTAGGGATTCCTTTTTAACATGGCGTTTTTCGGGAATATCGTCAACGGGAATATCCACATTAAAGCCCTTTAGCACCTTTAACTGCTTATCGCTTTTTTCCTCTGCTTCCCGTTCAAGACGGTTTTGATACGCCGTCCCCGCCTGCTCAGAAATTGATTTGACCGGCTTTGCCATTGTTTTAAAGAGAGAAATAAGTGTTGTACCCGTTATAATCATAATAAAAACGAAGACAAGCAGAATAACCGTTATTGCCGCTCCCGTTTTACCGAAAGCAAGGTGCAGCGGCTGGCCTATAAGCGCACCCAAAAATCCTCCGCTTTTGAGGCTTATTCCCGTGCTATAGGCATTAACAAGGTGCTCCCAGAAGGTGAGCGCCTCGTTATGCTTTACAAAAATATCCACCGCTGCGCCGATGAGTACCACCAACACGCCCGACTCAATTATTTTGGCGTTAATAGAGCCGCCCACCTTATCCATAGCAAAAAGCACTGCGACAAAGCCCAGTAAAAACGGATAAAAATACGCAGTTACGCCGAAAATGCCGAAAATAGCATTATGTATCGCAAGCCAGACATTCTGCCCCTTTATAAAGACAACGCAAAGAAGAAAAACCGCCACGGCAAACCATATCACCGAGAGCAGTTGCCTCTTCCCTGCCGCCGTCTCCTGCCGTTTTTCATTATTTTGAATTTTAGTTGCAGTCGCACTGCTGCGGGTTTTGCCGCCCTTTTTTTTAGCCGCTGCCATACCTTTTATACTCCTTATGTAGGTCGGTTGCCCGACCGATTATTGATTCTCTATAAGCCCGTAAAGACCATCCAAAACAACCGATAGTGTGCCAATTTCGTCAATAAGTCCCTCGCTTACCGCCTGGCCCCCCGTAAGCACAGAGCCTACATCGGTGACCATTTCCCCCGTGTTCATCATAAGCTCGGTAAAGCGTTCGGGGGTGATTTTAGAGTTTCTTGCCACAAAATCGGTTATCCTTAATTGCATACGGGCAAAATGATTCATCATCTGCGGTACGCCTATAACCAGTCCCGTGGTCCTTACAGGGTGCACCGTCATTGTAGCGGACGGCGCAATATACGACCTCTTTGCCGAGACCGCTAAAGGCACTCCGATAGAATGTCCCCCGCCCAACACAAAGGAAACCGTAGGCTTTTTCATGCCCGAGATAAGCTCAGCTATCGCAAGCCCTGCTTCAACATCACCGCCCACAGTGTTAAGCACCACGAGCAGACCCTCAATTTCTCTGCTTTCCTCGACCGCTACAAGCTGGGGAATTATATGCTCGTACTTTGTGGTTTTTGTCTGCTCAGGCAGGACATTATGCCCCTCAATTTCGCCAATAACGGTAAGACAATATATCTTATGCTTTCCGTCAGGGGAAACCGAGCCCAACTCCTTTATCTCCTCAAGCTGAGCCGAGCGGGCGTCTTCCCCGTTTTTCTGATTCTCGCTGTTTTTATTACTCATTGCTTTCCCTCCACAGTTATTATGGAGAAAAAAGCTTAAACAATTCATATTATACCTTTTTTTAGATAAATTTTCAAGTCTTTAAAGGTTATTTATTAATTATCTATATTTTAGGTTGAATGATTCGGTGTTTTTGCACTTAATAATATAACAAAAAATTGTTCACAGTTTATTAAGAAAGTGTTGCATTTTATCCCGACATATAGTATCATTTTATTGGTGGATTTATTCCCCCTGTGCCGCAAGGGGTAGATAAAAGCTTATACATACGGCGGCAGAACGGAGATTTTTAATGAGAGCAGATGGCAAAAGACTAAGAAACGTCGACCCTATGTATACCGTAGCGGCACATGTTATGAACAAGCGTGTTGACTCTATGAATATGGTCACCCTTGACATTCCCTACGACCCCATTCAAAATTATCTTAACGAAAAGCGCAAGGAAGGTATCACCATAAGCCATATGGCTGTTATAATTGCGGCTTATCTGCGTACTGCGACGGAGTTCCCCCTGCTTAACAGATTTATAGTAAACAGCAAGCCCTACGCAAGGAATGAATTTCCTGTGGCAATGGTAGTGCTTAAATCAGGCGAGTTTGATAACGGCACTATGTCAAAGATGTATTTCCAAATGACCGATACCATTCTTGATGTAAACAATAAAATAAACGAATATGTAACATCCAACCGGGAGGTTCCCGAAAAGAACGGCACCGAAAAGTTGATTAAATTTTTGCTTAGCGTTCCGGGGCTTTTGCGTGTTGGAGTAACTCTCTTCAAGTTCTTGGATAAGCACGGGCTTCTGCCTAAAATGATTATTGATATGTCCCCCTTCCACAACAGCCTTTGCATATCCAACCTTGCATCTATAAGAACCAATCATATTTACCACCATTGCTATGAGTTTGGCACTACAAGCGTATTTATCACAATGGGCAACCTGCGTGAGGTGCCGCGCCGCCACAGCGGTGAAATAGTTTTCGACCGCTGTATTCCCTTGGGGGTTGTTATGGACGAGCGCATCTGCTCGGGTAGTTATTTTGCTCTGGCTTTCAGGAGAATAAAGCAATATCTCCGCAATCCAAGGCTCCTTGAAACCCCACCAAAGGAAGTAAAAGAGGATCCCGGCAAATAAACTTGCCATTTTCCTAAATAAATACTTGATTTCAAGACCATATTGATATAAAATATAGATAGATATTTTTTTAACAATGGAGGAATTAAAATGTTGGTATCTGCAAAGGATATGCTTAACAAAGCAAAGGCGGGAAAATATGCCGTCGGCCAGTTTAACATCAACAATCTCGAATGGACAAAGGCTATACTTCAGACCGCCGAGGAGCTTAAGTCTCCTGTTATTCTCGGTGTTTCCGAGGGTGCGGGCAAGTATATGTGCGGTTATAAGACCGTTGTAGGTATGATAAACGGTATGCTCGAGGAGCTTAACATCACCGTTCCGGTTGCTCTCCACCTTGACCACGGCAGCTATGAAGGCGCTAAGAAATGCATTGAGGCGGGCTTCTCTTCTGTTATGTTTGACGGTTCTCACTACCCGATTGAAGAAAACATCGCAAAGACCAAAGAACTTGTTGAAACCTGCAATAAATTAGGGCTTTCACTCGAGGCTGAGGTTGGCGCTATCGGCGGCGAGGAAGACGGCGTTGTGGGCAACGGTGAGGTTGCAGACCCGAAGGAATGCAAAATGATTGCTGATTTAGGCGTTACTATGTTAGCCGCAGGCATCGGTAATATTCACGGCAAGTACCCCGCAAACTGGGCAGGCCTCAGCTTTGATACTCTTGCAGAAATTCAAGAGCTTACAGGCACAATGCCCCTGGTTCTCCACGGCGGTACAGGCATTCCTGCCGATATGATTAAAAAGGCTATTTCATTGGGCGTTTCAAAAATCAATGTTAACACCGAGTGCCAGTTAGCATTTGCCGAGGCTACCCGCAAGTATATCGAGGCGGGCAAAGACCTTGAAGGCAAGGGCTTCGACCCAAGAAAGCTTTTGGCAGACGGCACAGCCGCTATCAAGGCTACCGTTAAGGAAAAAATGGAGCTTTTCGGTTCTGTCGGCAAGGCTTAATCCTAAATCCACTCAAAGAAGCTGTCCGCAAATGCCACAGCGTCATAAGTAAGTGATTTATGTAGGATACGGTGTAGCCCTAAAAACGGGGTTGCACCGTTTTTATATTTTATGCTACAAAGCGGAATCCCTGCGTGTTTTCCCGTATCTCTTCCATCATAGCAAGGATTTCTTTTTCGGTAGGAATATCTATCATACCGTCAGCAGTAGTGGAATATATTTCCTATTTTGCAGTCTGCCATAAGATTTTGATAATTGGATTTTTAATTGCAACGCTATTTCTTTGAACTGCCGATTTTTATTAAAGATAAAATATAGAGTCAAGGAAAAAATAAATATCACATACCGTCCCTTTTCGCTTGACAAAGGGTGGTTTTTGTTATATCATTAATTAGTAAATTTCTAAACGGAGGAATACCTATGTCTATACTTACCACCGGTGGCGCAGGATATATCGGAAGTCACACCTGCGTTGAATTAATAAATGCAGGCTACAATGTTGTGGTTGTAGATAATCTTGATAACAGCAGCGAAGAGGCCTTAAAAAGGGTCGAAAAAATCACAGGAAAGCCTGTAAAGTTTTATAAAGAGGATGTAAGGGACAAGGAAGCTCTCCGCAAAATTTTTTCCGAAAACGATATTGAGGCGGTTATCCATTTTGCGGGCCTTAAGGCAGTAGGCGAGTCGGTGCGAGAGCCGGTTATGTACTATGACAACAATCTTATCAACACAATCGCCCTTCTTGAGGTTATGAACGAATTTAAAGTTAAAAAAATCGTTTTCTCCTCCTCGGCTACGGTTTACGGCGTTGCTACCGAAATGCCGCTTGTAGAAGGTATGCCCCTCGGCGCAATTAACCCCTACGGCAGAACAAAGCTCTTTATCGAGCATATTTTATCCGACCTATATGCAGCGGATAACGACTGGTGTGTAGCTTTGCTTCGCTACTTTAATCCTATCGGTGCCCACAAGAGCGGGCTTATCGGCGAGGACCCCAAGGGTATTCCTAATAACCTTATGCCCTATATTTCTCAGGTTGCGGTTGGAAAGCTTGAAAAACTCCATGTTTTCGGTAATGATTATAATACGGTTGACGGCACCGGCGTGCGTGACTATATCCATGTTGTTGACTTAGCCGTAGGTCATGTTAAGGCTATTGAATGGGCGCTTAAAAATAAGGGCTGTGAGGCGATAAACTTAGGCACAGGCAATGGCACAAGCGTAATCGAGCTTAAGGACGCCTTCCAAAAGGCAAGCGGAATCGAAATTCCCTTTGTTATTGACCCCCGCCGCCCGGGCGACCCTGACGAGGTTTACGCTAACGCCGATAAGGCGAAAAAGCTCCTCGGCTGGACTGCAAAGTACGGCATTGATGAGATGTGCGAGGACACCTGGCGTTGGCAGAAAAACAACCCCAACGGTTA
>CAJGCQ010000012.1 GCA_904501875.1 Clostridiaceae bacterium
AACGAGGTCTTTAATCGGCATAGAAGAAATAATATAGTCTCCGTCCATTTGGCATACTTCTCCGTTATGCTCATAACGGATTCCTGTAACCTTATTGTCTTTATCCTTTATAACTTCGGTAACCTTTGCCCCTGTAAGGATTTGACCGCCAAGCTTTTTAACCTCATCGGCCACAATCTCCCACATCTGTCCCGGTCCGTACTTAGGGTATGCAAATTCTTCAATCAAAGAGGTTTCCACCTTACTGCCTTTAATATGGAAGAGTTTTAAAAACATATCCTTGATTACCGCTATTATAGACAAGCCCTTAACACGCTGTGCTCCCCATTCGGGAGAAATTTGGCTTGGGTGTCTTCCCCACAAATTCTCTGTATAGTTTTCAAAGAACATAGAATAAAGCTTCTTTCCGAAGCGATTGATATAAAAGTCCTCAAGGCTCTTTTCTTTGCGTTTGAAGAAAACGCTTTTAAGGTAGCTTAATCCCACGGCAACCGTAGTGCCGAATCCCATATTTTTAAGAGTATCAAATTTCAGAGAAATGGGATAGTCAAAAAACTTATTATTAAAATATATTCTGGAAATGCGGTTTCGCCTAAGCATAACACGGTCTGTTTTCTCAGGGTCGGGTCCGCCTTCTAAAACCGTCGCATCTCTTTTAAGCTCGGTATAGTCCTTGGGCAAGCACCCTTGGGTCGGAAGTATCTTCTCCCACCATTCATTAACTTCGGGAACCTTGGAAAAAAAGCGATGGCCGCCCATATCCATACGGTTGTTCTTGTAATTAACCGTCCTTGAAATACCGCCCATAGCATTACTTTCTTCAAACACAACAACTTCAAAGTCTGAAGACTTTTCCAAAAGCTCATACGCAGCCGTCAGTCCCGCAGGGCCTGCTCCGATAATTATTATTTTCTTCATACAACCATCCAAGTAATTTTTACATCAGTGTTATTCTTTGTATATTAATAATTTTCTAATAAGGTAATTCCATATGAAAACGCAAGCCGTTGCTATAATTTTTGACAGCATCTCTTGTATATTGAAAATATCTATCGCAACCCACATAATCAACAGATTAAACAGCAGACCGATTACAGCGGCCATATAAATGCTGACTATCTCAAATAAAATACTTTTATTGCTGTTCTTAAATATAATAATGCGGCCTGCCAACCAATTTACAAAGGTGGAAAAGACATATGCCAGAACCGTTGAAAACATATAATGCCGGTGGCAAATATCATTCACGAAATAAAAAGCAACCCATTCCGCAACCGTTGCAATGCCGCCCACAGTTACATATAAAAACAAATCCTTAAAGCCCTTTTTACTTAACATCATTACCTCTTCAAATGTACTCAAATCCCAAGTCATCAAACTAAATTATACACCGAGAAGAGTTGTAAATCAATCCTTTTTTAATATGTAATCGGAGCCCTAAAAAGGAAGCTCATAATACAATCTATGAAAAGCAGTACAATAAGCAAAAGGCATACCTTTTTAATTATAATAATAGGAGTTTTTTGATACAGCTTCTCCCCTATAGGCTCTAAAAAATAATGAAATGCAAGCCCCATTATACCAAAGCTTATAATGCTCCTAAAGCAGATTATACCGCTGATGTTAAGGAAAAGTCCCCTGTAATCCCATAACCTCAGCCCAAAAAGCTGTATACCCGCAAAACCGATTATATACTCAACCACACCCGTAATGAGAATGCAAAGGGTAAACAACAATACAGGATTCCTTTTTATCGGCTTTAACGCATAGATACCAAGGGCTCCCACACCGTAAATAGGCAACCACGGGCCGTACAGCAGACCTCGGTTGCGGAGCATTCCTTCGGTGAAGAAATAAAATATTTCTTCATAAATCCAACCCACAAAGCAGCCCATCATAAAAATCATAAACAGATAGCAAAGCTTTTCTGTTGTAATTCTTTGAGCTGATGTTGTTTCGGGAATTTCAGCCCCTATAGCCGTCTCACTTTTATATCCCAACATATTTTTTACATCCTTTTAAATCTCGTTTTATACCTTTTTGCCTCTAACAACATTCATCGCTATATAAATTCCGATTAGCAAGACTACCGTTCCCCCTAAAATCAGGTACATAACAGGAAGTCCGACCTTGTTTCCGAAGAAATAGAGATTGCAGTCAACGCTGTCCTTGATTGCCTCGGTGACCTGCTTCGGAAATCCTACGCTCTTCATTTCCTCAAATACTCCCCGAAGGGCGTGATTTCTTATAAGCGAGGTGCCGTATGTGCCCGGCAAAAAGGATAAAACCCTTTGAAGCCCCGTGCCGAACTGGGAAATGGGCATATAGGCGCCGCAGATGAAGCCATAGGTGGAGCTTACAATAGTCCCCACTGCAGAAATCTGACCCTGGGTCGACAAAAAGAAACTGATTATACTTGAAAGTGCCGTGCCGAAAATCACAAGTAAAATCACATCGATAAAAAGCAAAATTACATCTAAAGCGCTCATATACCAACCCACCGCAGCGATATACAAAAGGCATATACCCGTTGCAACAAAGCATATTATCAGGGTTGACGCAAGGGTCGCAAGATAATAGCTTACCGCAAGGGCGGATGGCTTTACAGGAGAGGTTTTAAAATCATTCGCCGCACCCGTCACCTTATCCTGCACCATAAGCATATTAGAGCAGAAAGCCACAGTAACGCAGGAAACGGCAAGTATTGAAGAAATAAGCTGACCGCCCACACAGCCGTTTATCAGGCTTTCGGACACCTCGATTGCGCCCGCTAAAGAATCGCGGAAAATATCGGTATACACATTTGAAAGAAAGGTGGCGTAAAGCACCAAAAGAATAACAGGTGTGATAAGGGATGTAAAAAACATCGCCTTATCCTTAAAAAACAGCTTAATATTCCTTTTTAAAAGCATTTTAACAGTACTCATTTATCATCACCGCCTATTTTTTTACCCGTGACCGCAAGGAAAACATCGTCCATTTTTCCCTTTGTAATCTCGTAATCAAGGAACAGCTCGGGATTTTTGCAAATAAGGCTTGTCGCCTCAGCAGTATCAGCCACAGCGATTCTAAAGCCGTCACGCACCCTCTCATAATTTTTAGAAAGGCTTTTAACAGCTTTTTCGTCCGTATTATAAATCGTGATGAAATCGCCGCTGTAGGTATTTTTAAGCTCAAGGGGACTTCCCTTTGCCGAGATTTTACCACCGTCCAATATCACAACATAGTCCGCCTCGGCGGCCTCCTCCATATAGTGTGTGGTAAGGAAGACGGTCATATTTTTCTCACGCCTCAGCTTATCCACAACCGACCATAAAAGCCGCCTTGTCTGCGGGTCAAGTCCGGTTGTAGGCTCGTCTAAAACAAGTATTTTAGGGCTGTTAAGCAAAGCCCTTGCAATATCTATTCTGCGGCGCTGACCTCCCGAAAGCTTGCCGACCGTCCGCTTTAAAAGGTCGCTGAATTCGAGCAATTCCGAAAGCTCTGCAAGCATTTTTTTAAACTCTGCGCCGCAAATTCCGTAAAGCGCAGCACGACTTTCAAGATTATCGTAAACCGTAAGGGATTTGTCAAGCACCGAGCTTTGAAACACAATGCCGAGCTTACCTTTTATCTCCTCAAGGCTTGTATCAAGATTAAGCCCGTCAATAGTGACAGTTCCGCCGTCCTTTTTAAGAGAGCCGCAAATAATATTAATTGTAGTGGACTTTCCCGCACCATTCTCACCGAGAAAGGCAAACAGCTCCCCTTCTTTTACGCAAAAGCTTAAATCCGATACCGCCTTTATATCCCCAAAGCTTTTATTTAAGCCGTTTATTTCTATAATGTTTTTCATATCTTCACTCCCCAAATTTTTCACTCATCGCCGTATATACCTCGGACAGCATTCGGCTTATCTCCTCCATTGTGAAGAGATATATCCGCTGTGCGTAAAGCGAGGCAAAGCCAAAGGCGTAAACCGACATATGATTGTAAAGCTTTTTTGCCGCTTCATTACTCATACCATATTTGTTTTCAAGCACATTAAGCACCTCGGGGGAATTATCGTCATAGGCGGGCAAAAAATTGTCGGTAAAACTTTTATTAATTCCGAGTATTTTAAAAAGCTCGGGCTCATCCTTTGCAAACTGGATATACTTAATACCAACCCCCTTAAAGGCGAGCGGCTGATTTAGCCCCTCTTTCACATATTCGCCGTACAGGGAATTGGCTTTTTTAACTACCTCGTCCCGTATTTCCTCTACCGAATTAAAGGCGGTGAAAATAGGGGCGGTAGAGGTGCCTAATTTTTGGGCTAAATTGCGGGCTGTAAGACAGCTCAACCCCTCCTCCCTTACCATACCGAAGGCAATTTCTATTATTTGTTCCCTTGTACATTTTGATTTAGGCGGCATATACTCACTCCTTTTTGATTTAAAACAACCGTTTTGAAACACTTGTTATTATATAATATTTCTTCTTTCCTGTCAAGCAAAAAACAGAGTATGCTCGTAAAACACGAACATACTCTGTTGATTTATTCAGGATAGGTAAAGCGCCTGTTTTTTATAAGGCTTTCCTTATAATTCTTAATATAGTGCTTTGCCATATTAAGATTCTGCTCGGAATAGTTTCCGCATTCTATAGGTGTCGCCCCCGGAATTTCCCCCTCGTAATTAAGGATAAAATCGCACATATCGCAAACCAGCGGAAATATATCTTCCGAACGCAAATCGCCGAAGACAACAAGGTAACAACCCGTCCTACAGCCCATAGGCCCGAAATAAACTATACTGTCCCTTTCCTCGGTTGAGCGAAGAAAGGTGGCGCCTAAATGCTCGATAGTATGAAGCGCAGGCATATCTATAACCGGCTCTCTGTTGGGCGCTGTAATCCTTAAATCAAAGGTTGTAACGATAACGCCGTCCCTTTTATCCTTTCTTGAAACATAAAGTCCCGAAAAAAGATTTAAGTGATTAATCCTAAAGCTTTCAATTTTTTCCACTCAAAACACCCCTACTTCATAATAATCCGTTTTACAAGCTTAGTTACCTCACAGAGAGGAAGTATAAGGAATGAAAACAGCAATGACAGCATAAACTGACCGAATGAAAGTGTTGTCATTCCGAAAAGATATCCAGCAGGAGTTAATACCAAGAAAATAATTATAAATAGGGTAAGTGCGGCGGCAAAATTCAAAAATCGGTTGGAGAAAAGCCGCTTATTTATCAGTGAGCCCTCAAGCTTACTGTTAAAGCAATGGAAAATTTGCGACATACCCAGCACCGCAAACGCCATGGTCATAGCGGCGGCGGCACTGTCCTTAGCGCCTATACCGTAGGCTGTAAGGGTCATAACGGCGATAAATACAATATGAATAATTATAGAAACAACCATGCTCAAATCAAAAATTTTACCGAGAGCGGTATAGGGCTTACGCCTCATAGCCGAGTCCTCTGCCCTTTCCATACTAAGTGAAATAGCAGGCGCACAGTCGGTAAGCAGATTTATCCACAAAAGCTGTACTGCGGCAAGGGGTGCGACCCCAAAAATAATCATACCGAAAAGTATTGTTATAAGCTCCGCAAAGTTGCAGGAAAGCAGATAATATGCCGACTTTTTTATATTGTCAAAAAGTCCTCGGCTTTCCTTTACGGCGCAGAGAATCGACTCAAAGCGGTTGTTTGCTATAACAATATCCGCACTTCCCTTTGCAACATCCGTACCGAATTTTCCTATTGCACAGCCTACATCGGCAGCGGCAAGAGCGTCGGCGTCCTGCACGCTGTCGCCCGTAATGGTGACAACATTTCCCGCCTGCTTTAAAGCCTTTACAATACGAAGCTTATCATTAGGGGATACTCTGGCGTAAACCGAAAAGTCAGAAACTGCGGCGGCCAACTCCTCATCGCTCATTCCTGAAAGCTCCTCGCCTGTAACAGACTTATCGCCCTCCTTTAAAATGCCTATTTTACTGGCAACAGAGCAGGCAGTAGCAAGGTTGTCCCCCGTAATCATAACGGTTTTTATTCCCGCCTGCTCACAGGTTTTAATATCCTCAATTACATTGTCCCTCGGCGGGTCATAAAGACCTAAAAGCCCGACAAAGGTAAGTGAATGTTCAATATCCTCGGGGTTAGGGTTAGCAGGGATATTATCAAGCGGACGCATTGCAATAGCTACAATTCTGAGGGCATCGTTACATAGGTCGCTGTTAAGCTTTAAAATTTCTTCGGCTTTACATCCCGTGCAATTAGGCACAACAATTTCGGGCGCACCCTTTACAATGGCAAAGGGCTTTTCGTTAATCATTGTGATTACCGTCATGGTCTTGCGCCCGGAGTCAAAGGGTATAACCGCCAGCTTCGGTAAAAAGCTTTCTATATCCTTTTCGGACATAGAATTGTACGCGAGGCAGGCTTTCTTAATTGCGTCCTCAGTAGAGTCGTTATTAAGCGTAGAGCAAGCAGTAGCAAGCTTTAATACAAGGGCGGTTTTCTCGTCGATAGGCTCATTCACTACATCGGTAAGCTTATCACCGTCAAAAATTTTGGCGAGCTGCATTTTATTACGGGTAAGCACACCCGTTTTATCAGCACAGATAACATTAGTTTTTCCTATCCACTCTAAGGCCTCGGAATCCTTTATGATGATTTTATCCTCAACAATACGCTTAATTCCGATTGCGATTACAATAGTGGCAATTGCTGGCAGTCCCTCCGGAATGGCCGCAACGGCTAATGCCACCGAATTCATAAGCATTTTAAGGGTTGTAGATGCAAAATTTCCGCTGCTGAAATTAAGCACCATTCCGATTATAAAAACAATTAGACAAATGCTGAAAATAATGATATTCATCATCTTGCCGATACCGTCAAGCTCACCCTCAAGAGGCAGGGATTTCTCCCCCGTCTGCTGAAGTAAAGCCGAGGTTCTGCCGATTTCGGTATTAAGTCCCGTTGCTACAACAACAGCCTTTGCGCTGCCGTGAACAACACTTGTACCCGAAAAGACCATATTTGAGCGGTTTTCTATGGCAGTTATATCCTCATAAACTCCCTCTCCGCTCTTTTCAACAGGCACTTCGTCACCCGTCAGCATAGATTCGTTACAGCGAAACTCATTGGATTCAATAATCCTTGCATCCGCCGATATAAAATCCCCCGTTTCAAGCAAAATTATATCCCCGGGGACTAAAAGTGAGGAATCAACCGTGCGTACAATTCCCTCTCTAAGCACCGTTGCCGAAGGGTTTGTAATGCTCTTCATACTATCAAGCGCATTATCGCAATTATGCAGGTGATAAGCGCTTATCGCAGCGTTTATAAGCACAATAGCGATTATAAGCAGGGGCGCAAAAAAGTCCGCCTCGTTATACATAAGAGAGACTGCAAAGGAAAGCAAGGCGATAACAATAAGCGCAATTACGATTTTGCTTTTAAGCTGACCTAAAAACCTTTTAAAATAGGTGGGTCTTTCAACCCTTGCTATAACATTTCTGCCCTGCTCATTAAGGCGCATATCCGCAACCCAGTTGGGCAGTCCCTTTTTATCGTCAACCTCTAACTCCCGCAGTATCTCTTCGCTTGCGGTACTGTGCCATATCATAGAAACACCTCTTTATTTTAGTGTTGAATAATAATCCTTCATTGTCTTTGCGTCCTCAGCCTGTGTGCCCGCCGACTCGCAGATAAAGGTGGGGTCACAGCCGTATTTATAGGTAAGCTCCATTACCGGCTCAAAATCAGGACCAAAAACCCTATCCTCAAAGGTAAGGTGACGCTTTTCGCCGCCGGTGGTGTACTCAATTTTAGAAAAATGGGAATGAAAGGCTTTGAGCCTGTCCGTGCCGAGAGCATTTTTAATCGAGGTAAAAATATTTTCAAAGTCCTCTGTTGTTTTAAGAATGCCTAAATCACGAGCATTCAGGTGGCCGAAATCGATACAGGGAATAAGCCGTTCGTCAAGTTGGCAAAGCTTTAAAACCTCGTTTAATGTGCCTAACTGATTTACCTTACCCATAGTTTCGGGGCATATATGAATGTGGGAAAGCCCCTCATTATCAAGCGCATCAATGGCCTTTTTCATAGTATCCAAGGCGAGCTCTAAGGCATGCTCACGGGTAATCTTACCGCAGGAGCCTGTGTGGACAACTATCCTGTCCCCGCCCATAGCGTTAACCGCTTTAGCAGAGGCTAAGATATAGTTAATTGAATTAAGCCGCTTTTCCTCCTCAACCGAGGACATCGAGATATAATAAGGTGCGTGAAGAGAAAGGGATATACCCGCCTCTTTCGCCTTGGCTCCCAGCTCTTTAGCCTTTTCCTCGCCTATATTTACTCCCCTGCCGCATTGATATTCATAGCAGTCGAGCCCCATTTTCACTATATACTCGGGAACTTGGAGGCTGTTTTTATATCCTAAAGCAGCAAAGCTTTCGGAATTACCCGCCGGACCGAATTTAGGCATATTTACTATACCTCCGTATTTTTAATTTTGTAAATTTTATACACTCCACGCTCAATTTTACGCTTGAATTTAAAGCTTTTAGAGCTTTCAAGCTTTATCGGGTCAAGGAGTATTGTTGTAACGCCGTAAAGATTTCCCCCTAAGGTATCGGTGAAAATCTGGTCGCCGACTATTGCAGTCTCGCACCGTTTTGTACCGAGTAATTTTAGTGCGGACGAAAACTTAAAAGGCAAGGGCTTAAGTCCCATACTGATAAAGGGAAGATTAATTTTATTGGCAAACGGCTCAACACGAGCCTGCTTTGAGTTTGATAAAATAATAAGCCTTATGCCGTTTTCCTGCATTTTACTAAGCCAGTCTTCAAGTCCATCCGTCAAAACCTCGCCGTGGTGGGTGGAAAGGGTGTTATCAACATCGAGAATAAGCGCCCTTATACCGTATTTTTTAAGCAATCCGGCGCTTATATCGGTAACTTTGTTTAATTTTATATTAGGTTTTAAAAGCATAACTACCTCACAATAGAAAAAAGCGGTTAAAAAACCGCTTTTTTACAACCAGTTATTAGCGGAACTTTCTTTTACGAGCAGCTTCCGACTTCTTTTTACGCTTAACAGAGGGCTTTTCGTAATGCTCTCTCTTGCGAACCTCCTGAATAACGCCGTCCTTAGCAGTCTGCCTTTTAAAGCGTCGCAAAGCGTTATCTAAAGATTCATTTTCTTTAATTCTAACCTGACTCATTTATATTCCCTCCCTCCGCAAAATAGCAGGGGTCTAAATTCAATATCAAGACTTATTATACTATATTTCTCAAGGTTAGTCAAGAAATACTTTACGCCAAGTCTTAGGGTAATTTATCCCCTTAAAGCAATAACATTTGCAACAATCGCCAATACAAAGAAAAGAATTGCAATGTACTTAGTCATACGAGAAAGACGCGCATCAGCGGTTCTTGCCTTATTTTTGGAAAGGAATGTATCAGCTCCGCCGGAGATAGCGCCGTTAATACCGGCACGGTGACCCTGCTGCAAAAGAACAACTGCAATTATTACAAGAGAAACCAAAATAACCGCAATTCCGAGAATTATCTCAACTGCACTCACAGATTACACCTCCAAAACAGAATTAACACATATTATAATAACACAGCAAAAGGAAAATTGCAACAAATATTTTGCATAATAAAATAAATTATTTTACAACAATATTGACAAGCTTTTTGGGGACATATAGCTCTTTGATTACGGTCTTGCCGCCGATAGCTTCAGCAACTGCCGAATCTTCCTTTGCAAGAGCTATAGCATCGGGGGCTGCAATTTCGGCAGGGACATTAATTCTCGCCTTAATCTTGCCGTTTACCTGAATAGCAATTTCAACCGCCGAATCCACACATTTGGCGGGGTCAAAGGTAGGCCATTTTGCCTCGTTCAGCATACCGCCAAATCCGCATGTTTCCCACAGCTCCTCAGTCATATGGGGTGCAAAGGGGTTTAGGAGAAGCAGGTATGTTCTGTACTCACCCCTTGTGATGCTGCCTGTAGCCTGAATATCATTAAGCAAGGACATAAGAGCCGCAATAGCAGTGTTCATTTTAAGACCTTCTATATCCTCTGTGACCTTTTTGATTGTGCGGTTAAAGACAGCTTCAAGCTCGGGGCGGTAATCTTCACCCTCTGTAAGCTTCTCATTTAACACCCATACCTTTTCAAGGAAACGCTTACTGCCCTTTATTGAGGACTGGCTCCAGGGTGCCGCCTTTTCAAAGTCACCTATAAACATTTCGTAAACACGCATTGTGTCGGCGCCGTAGTCCCTTACAATATCGTCAGGATTTACTACATTTCCCCGTGACTTTGACATCTTCTCGCCGTTTTCACCCAAAATCATACCATGGCTTGTACGCTTTGCATAGGGCTCGGGATTGGGAACAACGCCGATATCATAAAGAAATTTATGCCAAAAACGGCTGTAAAGCAGATGGAGTGTAGTATGCTCCATACCGCCATTGTACCAGTCAACAGGGCACCAATATTCGAGCGCTTCCTTAGAGGCAAACTCCTTATCGTTATGCGGGTCGCAGTAACGCAGGAAATACCAGGAAGAGCCCGCCCACTGTGGCATAGTATCGGTTTCTCTTACTGCATGGCCGCCGCAATGGGGGCAGGTTGTATTAACCCAATCAGTCATTTTAGCAAGTGGTGATTCACCGTTATCGGTGGGCTCGTAGGAGTCAACATTAGGAAGTACTAAAGGCAGCTCGCTTTCGGGCAACGGAACATAACCGCACTTCTCGCAGTAAACAACAGGTATTGGCTCGCCCCAATAACGCTGACGGGAGAATACCCAGTCACGAAGCTTGTAATTGGTCTTAACGCAGCCCAAATTATTATCCGCAAGCCACTTCTGCATTGCCTTTTTAGCCTCTTCAACAGAAAGCCCGTCAAGGAAGCCTGAATTTACCATTTTGCCTGTAGCACATTCTGTATAGGGAGCATTCTGTACATCTTCACCGCCGGATACAACCTCAATAATCGGCAGACTGAACTTCTTTGCAAACTCCCAGTCACGGTCATCGTGGGCGGGAACCGCCATAATAGCCCCCGTACCGTAGGAAATAAGTACATAGTCCGAAATGAAAATCGGAAGCTCCTTTTTATTTACGGGGTTTATTGCGGTAACGCCCTCTAACTTAACGCCCGTCTTATCCTTTGCAAGCTCGGTACGCTCGAAGTCCGACTTTTTGGCAGCCTCTTGCTTATAAGCCAAAACCTCGTCCATATTCTCGATTTTATCCATCCACTTTTCAATCAACGGGTGCTCGGGCGACATAACCATATATGTAGCTCCGAAAAGTGTATCCGCCCTCGTGGTAAAGATTTCAAACTCATCGCCGGTGCTTGCGGTAAACTTAACCTGAGTTCCGTAGGAACGGCCTATCCAGTTGCGCTGTTGGGTCTTTACACGATCGATAAAATTAACATTATCAAGTCCCTCCAGCAGCTTTTCGGCATAATCGGTGATTTTAAGCATCCATTGGCTTTTTTCCTTGTGAACAACCTCACTGCCGCAACGCTCGCAACGGCCGTTTACAACCTCCTCATTTGCAAGCACGCACTTGCAGGAGGTGCACCAGTTAACCGACATTTTCTTTTTATAAGCAAGTCCCTTTTTGAAAAGCTGTAGAAAAATCCACTGGGTCCACTTGTAGTAGGACGGGTCGGTGGTGTTTATCTCCCTGCTCCAGTCAAAAGAAAAGCCCAAGGATTTAAGCTGTCTTTTAAAGTTAGCTATATTGTTTTCGGTCACAATCGAAGGGTGGATATGATTCTTTATAGCAAAGTTTTCGGTAGGAAGACCGAATGCGTCCCAACCCATAGGATAAAGCACATTATAGCCCTCAAGCCGCTTTTTACGGCTTACAATATCAAGCGCTGTATAGGAGCGAGGGTGACCTACATGCAGTCCCTGTCCCGACGGGTAGGGAAACTCCACAAGTCCGTAAAACTTCGGCAGAGAATAATCGTCCTTTGCGGCAAAGGTCTGCTTTTCGTCCCAAATATCCTGCCACTTTTTCTCAATTTTTGCGTAATCGTATGCCTTTGACATTATTATTAATCCCCCTCGGATTCCTCTAAAATCTCGTCTAAGTTTACCTGTTCGCCGTCGCTCCACATTCTGTCGAGGTCATAAAACTCCCGCTGGTCGCGGCTGAAGATATGAATTATAACCGAGCCGTAGTCAAGCACTATCCAGCCCGTGGTTTTTCCCTCAATATGGTGTGGCGCAACCCCCGCCTCACTCAGCTTCTCCTCTGCCTCGTCCGCAAGGGCACGGACATGTGTCGAAGAAGTAGCGGTGCACATTAAAAAGTAATCGGCTAAAACCGTAAGGTCTCCAACCTTTACAGCACTTAACTCCCTTGCTTTTTTCGCATTTAACGCATTAGCCGCAATTTTTAAAATTTCGAATGCTTCCAAATTTATTCCTCCGAATCAATTATTAAAACAGCCTGATTGTACGCCTCTACCGTATCCGGATGAACTGCTCTGCCTTGATTTACTAAATCAGTAATTGAATACTGTAAGGCGTAAACAAGGGCTTTACTAAGGGACTCGTCAACATACTCCCTTATCACATCAACATCCTCGTAATCACGGTCCTTTGAGGTAAAGTCCGCAAGATACAGAATTTTCGCCAAGAGTGACATATCCGCCTTTGCGGTGGTGTGATAGCGTATAGCGTCAATTATTTCGAGGTCATTAATACCCAAAATATTCTTGACATAAAGAGCCCCCGACATAGCATGCCACAGCTTTTTTGCATCTTTCTCAATATCGCTTAAGATTATACCAAACTCTTTAAAGATTTGCAAGTGTTCTTCGTCGGGTGCATTCTTCATAATATCGTGAAGCAATCCCGCAAGGTAGGCCTTATCAGGGTCCCCGCCGTATTTCTCGGCTAAACACTTTGCCTCCTTTGCCACGCAGAGCGAATGATAATAACGCTTTTCATTAAGCCTTTGTTGCAGTATTGCTTTAAGTGACTCATAATCGGTTTTATTTTCCGCCACAGTAAATCCCTCTGTCTAAAATGTAATTATATATTTTTTGAGGAATCAAGTCCCTCGATTTTTCTAAATTGTTCCTTATATAAGAAGACGAAACCGCAGTGATAACCTCGCTCATAACCGTGATTTTCATTCCCTTAGCCGTCAATTTATCAAGCATTCGGTCAAACTCGGCGCTGTCGGTATCTGTCCGCCTGAAGACGGTAAAGGGGAGCAGCTTCATTAGCTCCTCATACCTATACCATTTATCAAAGGTAATAAGCATATCTCCCCCGCAGACAAAGGTGAATGTTTTATCGGGGTATTTCTTTAAAAAGTCAGTCACGGTATCGTAGGTGTAGCTTTTACCCTGTCGCTCAAACTCCGCAAGGCAGAGCTGTGTATTTTTAAAATCTTCAGCCGCAATACGGCACATTTCTATTCTGTCCTTATCGTGTGCCAAAAAATCGCAGACCTTATGGGGCGGTATGCGGTCGGGCATAAGCCATATTTCATCAATTTGAGGGCATTCTTCAAGTGCCGACAGCATCTCGTAATGCCCTATGTGGAGCGGATTAAAGGTTCCGCCGAAAATTGCAGTGTATCCCATTATTTTACGAGCTTTATCTGCTTATTGCCTTTACTTTCTCTGTAAAGCACAAATCGGGTGCCGATAACCTGAACAACATCTGCTCCCGTTTTTTCAGCAATTTCATCCGCCGCTTCACGGGAAGATGTGGGACAGGTTTCAAGGGTGCGGAGCTTAATAAGCTCCCTTGCCTCGAGGGCATCGTTCACCTGCTTTACGGTGTTTTCACTAACCCCTGATTTTCCCACCTGTAAAATTGTTTCCATACTGTTTGCAAGCCCTCTAAGCTGGGCTCTCTGTCTGCTGTTTAGCATTAATCATTCTCCGTTTTAAATGTATTTTTTAAGCTCTTCTTTGAATGCCCTAAGTGCATTTCCTCGGTGGCTTACCCTGTCCTTTTCCTCAGGGGTCATTTCGGCATAACATCCCGCCTCGCACACAAACAGCGGGTCATAACCAAAGCCGCCGTCCCCTCTGCACTCCTCAGCCACATAGCCCTTGCACTCGCCTCTTACGGTAAATTCCCTGCCATCGGGGAAAACACAGGCAATAGCCGAAACAAAGGTTGCAGTGCGTTTGTCCTTTGGAACATCTTTAAGTGCCGCCAAAAGCTTTTCGTTATTTGAAGCGTAGGTAGCGCCCGTTCCCGAATAGCGTGCGGAGTAAAGTCCGGGTGCACCGTCTAAAATATCAACGCTTAGTCCCGAATCGTCAGCTACAGATATAAGTCCTGTTTCCTCAAGACCTGAATGTGCCTTTAAAATGGCGTTTTCCTCATAGGTCACACCCGTTTCTTCAACCTCGGGCAGGGGCTTTTCCAAATCGTTCTCGCTTAAAACCTCAAAGCCCATTGGTATTAAAATTCTTTCAAGTTCTTTTAATTTATTATGGTTTTTTGTGGCTATAAATATTTTCATTTAAGATTACTCCTCAAAAATTCCGTCTGCAAACTCGGCAGCGTCAAAGGGCTGTAAATCATCAATTCCCTCGCCCACGCCCACAAACTTTACGGGTATATTAAGCTCGTTGCTTATAGCTATTATTATACCGCCTTTTGCCGTGCCGTCAAGCTTTGTCAGTACAATCCCCGTAATATCAGCGGCATTTTTAAACTCCCTGGCCTGATTTACGGCATTCTGCCCCGTTGCGGCATCTAAGACAAGCAGGGTTTCTACCGAGGAATCGGGCAGTTCCCTTCCAATAACACGGTTAATCTTTGCAAGCTCGTCCATAAGATTTTTCTTGTTGTGAAGTCTGCCTGCAGTGTCGCAAATTATAACATCTGCGCCCCTTGATTTTGCCGAAGCAATGGTGTCGAATACGACAGAGGCGGGATCCGTACCCTCAAGACTTTTCACCATTGAAACGCCCGCACGCTCTGCCCAAATGCCTAACTGGTCGATAGCAGCGGCACGGAAGGTGTCAGCCGCACCTAAAACCACCTTTTTACCTTCGTTTTTAAGCTGTGCGGCAATTTTGCCGATAGAGGTGGTCTTTCCTACTCCGTTTACACCGATTACAAGGATAACAGAGGGCTTTGTGTCAAGCTTTAAGCCCTCATTCTCCCCCAGCATTTCGGATATAATTTCCTTCATCATACCCTTTATTTCATTTGGGTCTGTAACACCTGTTTCCTTTATTTTTTTGCGCAGGCGGTCGCATATTTCAGTAGAAGTGTAAACCCCCACATCCGCCATAACAAGGGTCTCCTCGAGCTCCTCAAACAGCTCGTCATCAATTTTGGAAAAGCTGTTTAAAATACCGTTTACGCCGTTTGAAATAGAGTCTCTTGTTTTTTTAAGACCCTCTTTAATTTTACCGAAAAATCCCATTGATGTCACGCTTTCAAAAAAATTATGCACTCTGTGTGTTAAGTGCCTTTTCAAGCTCGGCTACATTAAGCTCCAAAAGCTTGGTAACGCCCTTTTCCTGCATTGTAACACCGTAGAGCATATCCGCCGACTCCATTGTGCCACGCCTATGGGTAACGCAGATAAACTGGGTGGAAAAATCCGACCGCTTCATATAATCCGCAAACCGTTCCACATTAATATCGTCAAGTGCAGTATCAACCTCGTCAAGGAAGCAGAAGGGCGGAGCATTAACACGCATAATCGCAAAGTAAATCGACAATGCAATAAGTGCCTTTTCGCCGCCTGAAAGTCCGTCAAGGCTGGGTACATTTTTACCCGGCAGCTTGACATTAATATCAATTCCGCTTTCAAGTATGTTTTCAGGCTCCGAAAGAGTAAGGCTTGCACTTCCACCGCCGAAAAGCTCGGTAAAGGTTTTGGCGAAATTCTCGTTAATCTTGTTAAAGCCCTCGGTGAAAATATCCTGCATCTGGTGGGTAAGCTGATTTATAAGCTTGTGAAGCTCGGTGCGGGTGGTCTCCACGTCCTTAATCTGTGCCGACATGAACTCGTACCGCTCGCTTACCTCTTTATATTCCTCTATTGCAGAGACATTTACATTACCCAGTCCCCGTATTTTTGCCTTAATTTCAGCAAGCTCCCGTTTTGCTTCGGCAGGCTTTTCAATATGAATACCGATTTTTTCCGCCTCGCTCCTTGTTAGCTCATACTCATCATACAGCTTGCGTATAACCTCGTCATACTCCTTTAGCATAACCTCCTTGCGCTCTGTAAGTCGTGCTAATTCCCCGCCTATCTTTTCGCGCTGTGAGGTATGCTCCCGTTCGCCGGTACGTAGCTCAAGTCCCGCCTTTTCGGTCTGGTTGCGCTTTTCAAGCAGTTCCTTTATATTCTGCTCTGACTCGGCTATTTTAAGCCTTAAGCTATCGTTATTAGCCGCCGACTGCTCTGTTTTTAAGCCTAAATCAGCGTTTTTAAGCTCATACTGGGCGATTTCCTTTTCGATAGCCTTAAGCCTGTCGGCTCTGCCGGCAATCATTTCCCGTAAATCCCCTGCCTGCTTATATAACGCCTCGGTATCCTTTTGAATTTCAATTACCGCAAGCTTTGCCTCGGTAATTTCCTCAGCCGTCCTTTCACGCTCGGCATTAAGATTATCTCTGCCGCCCGTCATTTTATCAATTTCCGCCTGAACAGAAGACTTTTTAGAATCAAGCTCGGCTATAGCCCTTGCCGCCGCAGAAGATACCTCTTTAAGCTTTTTAAGCTTTTCTTCGCCGCTGTTCATTTCATCTGACAGCTGATTTAAAGAGTTTTCGAGGCTCTGCTTCAAATCGCCCAGACGCTTAAGCTCTGATGTGGCACGGATTTTATCCTCGTTTGCGGTGGTTATTTCCGCATTTTCTGCGGTGATATCAGCCTGTACCGCCGCTACCGCCTCTTTAGCCTCATTAAATGCCTTCTCGGTCTCATTTGTTTTTTCGGTGAGCTTTAAAATATCGCTTTCAAGGGTTTTTATATCTCCCGAACGGCTTAAAAGACCCGCACTTTTTACAAGGGAACCACCCGTAAGGGAGCCGCCAGTATTTACAACCTGACCGTCAAGTGATACAACCTTTACACGGTAGCCGTATTTCTTGGCAATTGCCGCCGCAGAGTCAATATCCTCCGCAACAACTACCGCACCCAATAGGTATTTTACTATCTCTCGGTATTTTTTGTCGGCAGAAACAAGGTCATCCGCAATACCTACAAAGCCCGTTAAATCTTCAAACCCGCTTTCCTTAAACTCCCGTGCCTTTATTGTAGCAACGGGCAAGAATGTGGCTCTGCCGCCCTTATTGGTCTTTAAATAGCTTATTGCTCTTTTAGCATCTGCCTCGGTTTCAACCACTATGTTCTGTATTGCTGCGGCCAGTGCGGTTTCGACCGCTACGCTGTACCTTTTATCAACCGAAATAA
>CAJGCQ010000013.1 GCA_904501875.1 Clostridiaceae bacterium
CCGACAAGAACAAAAATAATACATATGAGGATGATGTTTGTAGCCGATTTAAAGAATTTCACTTTTTTGGTCCTTTCACATTTATTATTCCTGCCAGAAAAAATCCGCAATTCTATTTTAACACACTCCCTCTAAAAAATATATAATATTTTAATTACAAATTATTACAGTTGCGTAAAAAGAATGAGAATTTCTGTTGCTAAAATCTAAATTTAATGTTATAATCTATTATATCATTAAATTTAGAAGGTGTTAATTTGAGTTCAAATGTAGTTATAACCAGCGACAGTACAACCGATTTAAGCAAAGAGCTTAAAGAACGCTATAACGTTAAGGTAATGCCCTTAAAAATTACCCTTGGGGACAAGACTTATACCGATGGGGTCGATATTAACCCTGATGATATTTATGCCCATCACGATAAAACAGGGGAACTGCCCAAAACCGCCGCCACCAATGTGAGCGACTGCATCGACTTCTTTAAGCCTTTTTCTGAGGCGGGGAAGACTATAATTCATTTTACAATCAGCTCCGAGATGTCCTCTACATACAGTAATGCCTGTATTGCTGCAGAAGAGATGGGTAATGTTTATGTGATTGACACCAAGAACCTGTCAACAGGCGGGGGGTTGCTTGTTGTTGCGGCGGCGGAAATGTTAGCTTCAGGACTTTCTGCCGAGGAGACAGTAGAAAAAACACGGGCGCTTGCGCCTTGTGTTGATGCATCTTTTGTTATTGACAGTCTTGAATATCTTTATAAGGGCGGCCGTTGCTCTGCACTTGCGATGTTCGGCGCTAATCTCTTAAAGCTTAAGCCTTGCATACAGGTTAAGGACGGCAAAATGGATGTTGCCAAGAAGTACCGCGGCAAATTTAGCGAGGTAGCAAAGCAGTATATTAACGAAAAAATCACCGATTATTCGGATATTGACCTTGACCGGGTTTTCGTAACCCATGCAGGCTGTGACCCTGAGCTTATGAATGAATTGGTTGAAATGGTTAAAAGCAAAGTACCCTTCAAAGAGGTCTTTTTTACCCGTGCAGGGTGTACCGTTTCGTCGCATTGCGGTGCAAATACTCTCGGTATTTTGTTTATTCGTAAGTCACCGATTTAAAATTAAAGCATAATATATTAGCAGGGGTTGATTGCGGGATATCCCTGATGTCGGCGGCTGTCTTTGACTGTCTTTAAATAACCGATTAATACCCCTTGATATAAAGCACACGGCTAACCCTTTCGGTTAGCCGTGTGCGGTTTTATTTTTCAATAAATTGTAAAATATCTTTTATTACATCTTCCTTGCAGACATCATTGTGTATTTCGTGTCGGCAACCGTTATAAAGCTTGAGTGAAACATCGTTTACACCTGCGGCTTCAAGCCTTTCGTAAACCTTTGTAACACCTTTTCCGTAAGAACCTACAGGGTCGTCACTGCCCGAAATCAGAAAAACAGGCAAATCCTTTCTAATATTATTAAACCATTCGGTGCGGTTTGAAAGCTGATTTAATTTTACAAGGTCGTGCATTGCCGATACCGTAAATTTAAAATTGCAGTACTTATCCGCCTCGTATTTAGTTATAATATCACGGTCGGTTGTTATCCACTCAAATTCGGAATCGCCGTCAAAACGCTTGTTGTAAGCACCAAACGCCAGCTTGTTTATAAAATTTGACCTATGCTTTTCACCGAAGAAAAGTCGAATAATATCTGTTGCTATAAGCCCAAACGGTGCGGCGGGGTTAGGACCGCCAGTACCGCAGATAATGATTTTTTTAATTTCTTCGCCGTAATTTTCGGCGGCAATTCGTGCGATAAAGGAGCCCATAGAATGCCCCATAAGGTAAAGGGGAATATCAGGGTATATCTTTCGTATGGCGTCCTCAAACGCCTCTACATCCCTTACAAGATATTTCCAGCCGTCTCGGTGGGCTACAAAGCCCAACTCGCTTTCGTCTCTCGGTGTTTTGCCGTGACCTAAATTATCGTATCCGCAGCATACATAACCCTGCTGTGCAAGGGCGGAGAATACGTGCGCATAGCGCCCGATATATTCGCACATACCGTGAACAAGGTGGAAAATCCCCTTGATTTCGCCCTCGGGTATATATATAAGCCCCTTAAGGGTGTGAATATTATCGGTGCTTTGCACCTCAATAGTTTTAATTTCATAGGTCATGGCTGTCCTCCTTGAGCTTTTTAGGAAAAGGCTTTAGCACTTTTAATTGCGCATTTCCAGCCGTTTAGGAGCTTGGTGCGCTCCTTTTCTGTTGTTTTAGGAGTAAATACTGTATTTTTGCAGTTAAGCGCCATAATTTCATCGGTACTTTTCCAATAGCCGATGCCAAGTCCCGCCAAATACGCCGCACCTGCGGCAGTAGCTTCGGTACTTTTGGGGCATACAACCGAAAGTTCCGAAATATCTGACTGAAATTGCATTAAAAAGCCGTTTGCAGCCGCTCCTCCGTCAGCCTTGAGAGAGCTTATATTAAGTCCCGTATCAGCTTTCATAGCGGCGATTAAATCATTAGTTTGGTAGGCAATAGATTCAAGAGCTGCCCTTATAATATGATTTTTGTTAGCACCTCTTGTAAGCCCGCAGATTGTGCCTCTCGCATACATATCCCAGTAGGGAGCGCCAAGACCTGCAAAGGCGGGTACTATATAAACACCTGCACTGTCATTAACAGAAAGGGCGGCATTTTCGCTATCCGCCGAGGTTTTAATAAGCTCCATTTCGTCCCTGAGCCATTGAACAACCGCTCCACCTACAAAAACACTGCCCTCTAATGCATAGCTTACCTTATCGTTTTTTTGAGAGGCGGCTATTGTTGTAAGAAGTCCGTTTTGACTTTTAAAGGGTTTATCACCCGTGTTCATCAAAAGAAAACATCCTGTGCCGTAGGTGTTTTTAATATCCCCCGCAGAAAAGCATTTCTGCCCAAAGAGTGCCGCTTGTTGGTCGCCGGCTATTCCCGAGACGGGGATTTCCTCACCTAAAATGTTTACAAAGCCGTATATTTCACTGCTTGATTTAACCTCGGGCAACATACAGCGGGGTATATCAAGCCTCTTAAGCAATGCATCGTCCCAGTCAAGGGTATGTATATTATAAAGCATAGTGCGGGAGGCATTGGTTCGGTCGGTGATATGAATTTTGCCGCCCGACAGCTTCCAGATAAGCCAGCTGTCCACCGTCCCTAAAAGCAGTTCGCCCCTTTTTGCCCTTTCGTGCGCACCTTCAACATTATCAAGTATCCATTTAATTTTAGTGCCGCTGAAATATGCATCTATGCAAAGCCCTGTAACGCTTTTAACATAAGGTTCAAGGCCCTCCGCCTTTAACTTCTCGCACAAATCTGCCGTGCGTCGACATTGCCATACTATAGCGTTGTAAATAGGCTCGCCTGTGGATTTATCCCAAATAATCACAGTTTCACGCTGGTTGGCAATACCTACCGCCGCAATTTGCGCAGGTGAAGCGCCAATTTGCGTAATGGCTTCACAAACTGCAGAATACTGACATGAGAATATTTCCAAAGGGTCGTGCTCCACAAAACCGGGCATTGGATAAATTTGTGTAAATTCACGCTGTGCTACCGAAACGACATTGCCATTCTTATCAAAAAGTATTGCTCGGGCACTTGTTGTGCCCTCGTCGAGGGAGAGAATGTATTTTTTCATTTCTGCTTTCATTTTACCGTAATTCTCGGGACTCTCGGTGAAATCCCGCAGATGATTTCGTAATTGATTGTGTCGCAGATATCGGCAAGCTCTTCCACAGGTAGTGTTTTGCCAAAGAGAATAACCTCATCACCCTGCTTTACACCGTCTATATCGGTAACATCGACCGACATCTGGTCCATACAGACCCTGCCGATTATATTCGCCTTTTTGCCGTTTATAAGTACATAGCCTTTATTTGAAAGCAGTCTCGGGTAGCCGTCTGCGTAGCCTACGGTAACGGTTGCGATTTTCATTTGCTTTTCCGCCGTAAAGGTGCGACCGTAGCTTACGGTATCGCCCTTGCCGATTGTTTTAACCATTGATACTACAGATTTCACTGTCATAACTGGAATAAAATCTTCCTTAAGCTTCAAATCGCTTGACGGGGTAAGACCGTACAGTACAATACCCAGTCGGCACATATCAAAATGCTTATCGTTATCAAGACAGAAGGCGGCGGAATTACAACAATGGCAGTATTTATGTTTAAGCCCCGCAGCTTCAAACCGCTTAACTGCATTGCAAAAGAGGGAATACTGCCTATCGGTAAAGCCGTCTTCGGAGATTTCGGTGCGGTCTGATTCTGCAAAGTGGGTAAAAATCCCCTCAAATATAAAACCTTTAAGCCTCGCGGCGTCTATTGCGTCCTCAATACCCGAAAGTTTTTCGTTACGGCAATCAAAGCCTAAACGGCTCATACCAGTGTCAAGTTTTATATGCACCTTTATTTTAACTCCGTCCGCACAAGCTTTTTCGGAAAGAGCGGCGGCGTATTCGGAGGAATATACACATTGTGCAATATCATTTGAATAAAGCTGTGCCGCCATACTTACGGGAGTATAGCCCAAAATCAAAATAGGCCTTGTTATCCCGCAGTTGCGAAGGGTGATCGCTTCTTCAATATTTGAAACAGCGAACGCGTCCGCCCCATGCTGTTCAAGTATCGGAGCTACAAATCTAACCGAGTGGCCATAGGCGTCTGCCTTTACTACCGCCATCACCTTAGCTCCCTCGGCTTCTTTTTTTATAATATCAAAATTATGTACCAGGGCGTTGAGGTCAATCTCAGCCCAGGTTCTGTGCAGAAATTCCAAAACAGTTTCCACCTTGTAAATAATATATAAATATTATACCACTTATTTTTATTTTTGCAATCTCTTATTGACTTTACCCGCAAAAGGTATGCAAACAAGGCTTAAAAGCATCCAAAGGCAGGAGTAGAGAATACAAACTTGACCGCCTATGTTCATCGGCATTTTGCTGTAGTCCCACACATTCTTTTTTAAAATTATATTAAAGACAACACCGAATATGAATTCTACCACCGTAACAAAGGCACTGCCTATCAGACTTTTAATGAAAAGCCCCGCTTTTTCAAATTTTTCGCTAAGCGTTCCGAAAAACATAAAACAAATACCGCCGGCTCCCAGCATTGACCAATGGGTGTATCCCCGCCA
Source organism: Clostridiaceae bacterium (assembly GCA_904501875.1). GTDB lineage: Bacteria > Bacillota > Clostridia > Oscillospirales > Acutalibacteraceae > UBA737. The sequence goes on from CAJGCQ010000013.1 coordinate 5,183, forward strand.
GATTATCTCTATTAACCCGTAGCCTACTGCGCCAATTGAGAACAGCATAAATTTAATTTTTCCTTTTTGCATTTTATCACCCTAAAATATTATCGGTGAAAAACGCAAAGCTATACAATAGAAAAAACGAGTTTTAATTTGCAAAAAAAATTAAAAAGTTATGAATTTTTTTCGGCTCCCTTAACAGGGAGCCGAATATTTTAATTTGCTTCGTCAATTATTTTCTGTGCAATACCTGCGGGAACCTCCTCATAACGGGTAGGTGTAACGGTAAAGGTGGCAGTACCTTGGGTTATAGAGCGCATAGCCGTCGCAAAATCGGACATTTCAGCCATAGGTACCTCACCCACGATTTCCTGCATTTTGTTTTCTGCGGGATTCATACCGATGATTCTGCCTCGGCGTTTGTTAATATCCCCTATAACATCGCCGAGCATTTCGTCGGGGACAAGCACATTAAGCGTGCCGACGGGCTCAAGCAGTACGGGAGAAGCCTGCGGGATACCTTCCTTAAAGGCTATTGACGCCGCTGTTTTAAATGCCATTTCCGAAGAATCGACAGGGTGGTAGGAGCCGTCAACAAGGGTTGCCTTAACCCCCACCATAGGATAGCCTGCGAGCACGCCCTTGGTCGTGCTTTCACGAAGCCCCTTTTCAACGGCGGGGAAGAAGTTTTTGGGAACTGCACCGCCGAAGACCTTTTCTTCAAATACAAGCTCCTCAGACTCGCAGGGCTCAAACTCAATCCAAACATCGCCGAACTGACCGTGACCGCCGGACTGTTTTTTATGCCTGCCCTGTACCTTTACGGGCTTTCTAATGGTTTCACGGTAGGCGATTTTCGGCTTTTTAAGCTCAACCTCTGCACCAAATTTGGATTTTAAACGGGAAACTATAACATCAATATGCTGTTCGCCAAGCGCCGATAAAATCTGTTCGTGGGTTTCGTTATCTGTATGCACCAAAATAGTGGGGTCTTCCTCGGCAATCCGGTAAAAGGCGGAGGCAATTTTTTCTTCGTCGCCCTTTGCCTTGGGGTAAACCGCCACAGAAAGGCAGGGAGCAGGGAATTCGATAGGCGCCGCAGATACCTTGCCCGAGACAGAAAGGGTATCACCCGTTAAAACATCTCCGAGCTTCGCAACAGAGCCAATATCGCCCGCTTTTATGCAGTCAGCATCTTCCTGCTTACCGCCTTTGAGCCACATAACTTTTGAAAGGCGCTCTTCTTCGCCTGTACGGCTGTTTATAAGGCGGGTATCATTCTTTATCTTGCCTGAAAGCACCCTGAAATATGAAAGCTTGCCAACAAAGGGGTCGGCAATGGTTTTAAACACAAGCAGGGCGTTTTCGCCGTTTTCATCGAACTGCTTTTCCTCGCCGTCAGAAAGGCTGTATTTTGAATCGGCAGAGGAGGGGGTGATTTCAAGCAGAGTATCTACCAACATCGGAATGGCGGCACCCGTCTGTTGAACACCTGCAAATACGGGGCATATATCACCCGAGCAAACACCCTTTTTAAGACCTGTTTTAATTTCCTCGGGGGTAAATTCCTCGCCTGCAAAATATTTTTCCATAAGTGCGTCATCTGTTGTGGCGATTGCCTCAAGCAGCATATTGCGCATTTCGTCTGCGTCATTGCTCACGGGCATACGCATTTCCTTTAATTCAAAGCCGTCGCAGGCATAAGCCTTATTCTCGATTAAATTTATGTAGCATTTAACCTCGTCATTTTCAACATATGGTATAACTATAGGGCATATAACCGCACCGTAGTTTCCTACAAGGGCAGAAATTACACGGTAGAAATGCGCATGGGTGGAATCGAGTTTACCTACAAAAAACGCAACGGCCTTTTTCGCCGCACGAGCTTTGGCAAAGCTAAGCTTAGCACCTGTGGTAAGTCCCGATTTGCCCGAAATGGCGATAAGTGCGGTATCCGCCGCAGCAAGCGCCTCGCATACGCCGCCCGCAAAATCAAAAAGTCCTGGTGCGTCTATAATATTAAGCTTACTGTTTGCGGCTTCAAGCGCATAAACAGAAGCAGAAACCGAAGTTTTGCGTTTCTTCTCTTCAGGGTCAAAATCCATAACAGAGGTACCCTCTGCAGTCTTGCCGATGCGCTCGGTTGCCTTGCCGTAGCAGAGTATGGCTTCTGCAAGGGTGGTTTTACCTGAGCCGCCGTGACCTAACAGGGCAACGCTCCGTGTGAGATTTAGGGGATAGTCTTTCAAAATAATCCACTCCTTTAAATTGCCTCGCAATGGTGCGGGAAATATGTTGTTGAAAATATTATAACATACTTTGTTAGCAAATACAACTAATAATTGTGATAGAAATTCTAAAATTTTATTAAAATGTCATAAATAAATATAATTTGTCGAATTTGTCCATTGTTAAATAAAGCTTGTATACAAATTGACGAAAAAAATTACAACCGTGATACTATTTGTAACCAAATTGTTTCTGCAATTTTTATGGGCTTTGTGTATAATTAGAATATAAGATTATTTAAAGTAGGGGGCGGTAATATGAAAATTAAAAATTTAATTTCAATAATATTGACTTTGGCGATGCTGGCCTCTTTTTCGGTTATATCCGCCAATCCTGCTGATGAAGTGGATTATTCCTCTGCTGATAATGCGTTGTCTGATGAAAAGGCAGATATGGAAAAGGTGCTTGAGGCCCGCTTCCTTAATATGCTTAACCACAGCTTTGCTTATGATGAGGAGCTTGCTTCGGTGGAAGATTTAGTAAACTGTGCAGTAACTGCTCTTTGCGTTACGGGCGGAACTGACGATTCTTTTATTGAAGAAAGCAAAGTGGTAGACTATCTTTATAATATGTATGGCGTTGAGGTTGAAAATTTACCCTCCGTCAATGAGAACTTCCCGAAAAAAGACGGTTATATTTACATCGTTCCCCGTGGCTATACGGTTTATAAGCACACGATTGCTTCCGTAAGACTTAATGAGGACGGCAGCTACACAGTAACAACGAATGTCGCTATCGATTCCCATGACGGCGATGAACAGGGCACGGCGGTTACGCTTTTTGTCAAAAACAGTGATTCACAGTTCGGTTACAACATAATTTCTTCCGATATTATCACTACTGCTTTTGAGGTCTAAAATCATATTAAATAACTAAAACCGAGGATTTTGTTCCTCGGTTTTTTTATAGTCATACATTGTTTTTTGTTATTGCATCGGCGGCGCACAATGCACTTGACCACGCCCATTGAAGATTAAAGCCGCCGCAATCGCCGTCAATATCTAAAATTTCGCCTATCGCATAAAGTCCTTTATAATCACGGCACATCATAGTTTTCGGGTCAAACTGCTCTGTGTCGAGCCCGCCTGAGGTTACCTGAGAATTAATAAAGCCTGTATTTCCCGTAACATTAAAGCTAAAATCCTTGATAAGCGCCGCAATTTTTTTCGGTGCATTATTATCGAGTGAGCCAACGGAAGTATTAAGCTTATATCCCGCTGACTTAATTATAACCTGACCGAGCCGTTTATTCATCATACCTGTGAAAAATTCATCGGTGATTCTGGCGCTAAGGATAGATATTCTGTCCTGTAGCTCGTTAGTTAAAGCGTCAAGGCTTTTATCAGGCATAAGGTCAAGGGATATAATGGGGTTTTGATTCTTTGCTGCCGTACCCGAAACCTGAAGTATGGGCGGCCCAGAAAGCCCGTAATCGCAGAACAGTACTTCGCCGTATTCCCGACGCAACAGTTTTCTGCCCGATTTAAGGCTAACATTTGCATTCACCTTAATTCCTTTAAGCTGTCGCACGATTTCGGGCTCGGTTTTAAGCTGAACTATAGCCGGGTAGGTTTTAACTGTATTAAAGCCTGCCTTTTTTAAAAGGGTGAGCATTTGACCGTCATTTCCCAGCCTTTCGCCACCTGAAAGCAGTCCTGCGGCAATTATAATATTCTCGGTCAAAAAGTTTAGATTTCCGGCAATAACCTTAAAAAGCTTTCCGGAAAGCTGAATATTTGTAACCCTTGTTTCGGTGCAAAGTATTACTCCCAACTCTTCTGCGGCAAAGCGAAGACAGTCCACAACCGAAGCCGCCTGCAAGGAGGCAGGGTAGACCTTGTCATCCTCGAAAATAAAATCAACACCAACAGAGTGAAAAAAATCCTCGGTTTGTTTGCCGCTGTAGCGTGATAGGGCATAGAGGGCAAAATCGGTATTACTGCCATGATAACGCTCTTTTGTTATGTATTTATTTGTTATATTACAGCGGCCGTTGCCTGTGGTAGCAAGCTTTTTGCCGACCCTCGGCAAGGCTTCAAGCAGCCTTACAGATAAAGCGGGATTTTTCTGCTTTAAAGCCACTGCTGCACAAAGTCCCGCCGCACCGCCGCCTATTATTATTACATCATTTTTCATATTTTAATGCCGTTCTTCAAAATTTGAATATGTTTCGCAAAAGCGTCCCTGAAATGATGGGGGCTCATTTTCGGCGTAAAGATGGGAAATATCGCTAAAGCTGCAACATCGGAAATAGGCTTTACCACGCTCCCGTTCCTCGGTGATAAGGGTTGTGACCGAGGAGGTAAGGGCTATAAAGCCGTGCCAAAGCAAAACAGGAGAGATGTTAAGAATATGGGAAAGGAGTACGCATTCTACACCAAAATGGCAGAAGAGGGCTATCGTATCGGTACTCTCATTTTCCACTCTGTATAAATTACCCTCACGGAGATAGCCGTATTTTTGGAGCAGTCGGTCTATTCCAGCTACCGCCTCGATGTATTTTTCCTTAACATTTCCGCTTGACATAAGGGGAGTATCAATCCATTTGTCCTTGTGGAAAAAATCAGGCTCTTTAGTCCAATATTCGGGCATCAAATCCCAAGGTATTCTTTTTTCTCCGGTCTTAGGGTCAATTATGTAGCCTGGAAATTCCTCGAGCCAGCGCTGAATTTCCGCTTCCTTGCCGAAGGCGGTGAGAGTAGGCGCCGCCGTTGCTTTTGCTCTGCCCAAGGGTGAACAATAAAAGTCCTTAATATCTTGCTTAAGAAGTCTGTTTTTTAAAAGCTCTGCCTCACGGCGCCCCTTTTCGGTAAGGGAATCAATACTGTAATCGGGGTCGCCGTGGCGGATTATTAAAAGTTTCATTGTTTTTCACCTAATCAATCAGGGCAAGAATGGCGGGTTTGGGTCTCGCTCCCGTTTCGCACCTTACAAGCTCGCCGTTTTTAAATACCGCAAGGGTGGGAATAGAGGAAACCGAAAAACGCTCTGCAAGGGCGGGAGCCTCGTCAACATTTACCTTGCAGACCTTAATATCCTGTCTTTCCTCGGCTATTTCGTCGATTAAGGGGGAGACCATTTTGCAGGGTCCGCACCAAACTGCGAAAAAATCCACCAAAACGGGCTTGTCCGAATTTAAGACTTCCGCTTCAAAATTAGATTGGTTTAAATTGATGACTGGCATAATCACACTGTCCTTTCTTATCTATTATTAGATGAAAAAAGCTGAAAATACAATATAGTCGGTAATGAATAAACATTACCGACTAAAATTTTTACTCTTCTTCTTTCTCAATTTCAATATCCGCAATGTTTACATTAACCTGCGTTACTGCATTGCCGGTCATAGTCTGAATTTTATCCTTTATGTTGTTCTGTACCTTTTCGGCGACCTCTCTCGCCTTAGCGTTATGCTTAACACAGATGTAAACGCTTATTTCAATAGCGCCGTTAATGCTTTCAACCTTGACGCCCTTGAAAGTATTTTTAGTTTTAATGATTCCCTTTAAATCAATCGATTTTTTTGAGAGTCCTGACACTCCTTCAACCTCTTTAGCGGCAATTTCCGCCATTTTTTCGATTACCTCGGTGTTTATGGAGAGTTCGGTTTTGTTATTTTCCATGGATATACCTCCGTCATTTAACATACTTTAAGTATATTATACCACATTTTTCAAATAACACAACACTTATTTTATCGGAATAATCTTAATATTTGAAAGGGGGATATTAGTTTCCGAGGTAACAATATCCTGTATCTGGAGGGTTTGGGCGGAGGTAAGTCCCTCTGACTGTACAACAACGCTTATACCCGTATCGCTGATGACAGCGAGGGCTTTTTCAAAACCCTTTGCTTTAAGCAGGGCTTCGATATTGGTTTCATTTTCCATTCTGTCTGCTATTTCCTCAGTTTTCGCTACGGCGGATTTTTTTTCTTCTTCAGTAACCTTATCGCTTTTAAGCGTCTCCTCGATTAGCTCCTGAGCCTCTTTGCGGGCGTCCTCCCGTTCCTTTTTTGCAGAAGCAAAATAATTATCATCCTTTTCCTCTGCCTTGGCGGCGGTTTGCACAGCTTCGCTTTCTGAGCTTGTGTTATTTACATAAGCCGCCTCGCCTAAGTACTTACCCGATGAAGGCGTATATTTCATATTAAGCCAAATTGCTGCCGCTAAGGCTAATACCATAGCCGTTACGGCTATCTGACTTTTTCCGAAAACCTTACCTTTTTTCATTGAACCTTTCCTCCTGCTATGTATACTCTTTTTGAAGTTATGTTAAGCGCCGCAGTAACGGCGTTTTGAATTTTCTGATTTATCCTCTCATCGTCTCCTCCCTCGCACACAATTGCCACTCCCCGAACCTCGGGCATTTCGGTAGTAACTAACAAAGCCTGTTCGCCGCCGTCGGCGGTTTTTACGGTTATATAGGTCTGTTTCAGCTCACTGCTGCTGCTTTCGGAATTGCTGGCGGTCTTATTTTCCGAAACACCCTCGCTAATATCGGCGTATGAATATTTAATGCCGCTTTCAAGGGTTATTACCACCTTTAAATTATCACTTCCCGTGATGCTCTTAACAATTTCTCCGATGCTTTTTTGGAGCTCTGCCTTGTATTCCTCGGCGGTTACCGTTTCCCCAAATTCAGCCCTGCTTTCTTTTTTCTCACCGCCGCTTATAAAAGAGGAAAGACAGATAAGCGCAATACCCACAAGACCTGCTGCCACAAGAAGCTTTGGATTTTTAATTTTTTCTGTCAGCTTATTTATTACTTCATTCATTTACTATCTCTACCTCTAAGTTTTTAGCCGACTCGCCTAAGGCCGCCAATACTCTTTCTTTATTACAGTCCGAATAAATTATAACTTTACTAATTACTATGCTACTGTCTTCTGTTTTATCCGTACAAACTATAATTTCGGTGAAATTTATTTGATTGCTTTTAAGCACCTGCTCGTAAACATACCTTGCCGAGGCGGCTTTTAATTCTTCTTCAGAGACTTCGGCGCCGGTATTAAAATTAATATCAGTACTAAAACCGCCCTTTAAAAATCCCGTTGCAGAGATTATTGTCACAAGGAAAACAAGACTTAATACATATTTTACGGGTTTCCCCAAGCTGCCGTCGGGACAGATAAGATGTACCGCGCCTATAAAAACACAGGCGGTGCAAAGGGCGGTTAAAAATGTGATTAAACCGTTCATACCGCACGCACCCCTGTGACTATAGCTGCAAGTGAAATTACAAACATCGCCCCCACAATCAGTATAATTCCTATTAAAAGGGACATCATCGAATCCATAGCCCTTAAAAGTCCCGCTATTCCCCCTAAAGAAAAAAGCTCCGACACCGCCGTGGAAACAAGCAACACCGCCCTCCAGATGAGCAGTTCTATTATAAGCGGCAACAATGTAACCCCACAGATGAGTGCGCCGTAAATTCCGATAGATGATTTTAAAAGCCCCATAGAAGCGGTGACGGTGTTCATCGCTTCGGAGAGCACTCCGCCCGCTATGGGGACAGAGGTGCCTATAATAAACTTTGCGGTTTTAGAGACTAATGTATCTGCCGAGGCGTTAACAGCGGTTTGAACACTTAAAACAGCTAAAAAAACAGCAGAAATAAATGCCATTATCCAAAATGCAAGCTTTTTAACCATTTCGGATATGCCCGATTTCTTAATCAGCGGAGAGACCGCACTGCTTAAAGATAATGCGAGGTAACCACCCATTAAGGGAAGAACCACAAAGCTTGAAATATAGGTGACTCCCTCCGCCGCCGCAAGGAGCAAAGCGCTCATAGAAGCCGCAGTAACCGCCGACCCGCAGGCGGCGACGATTACCGCAAACACAGGAATAAAAGAAAGCATAAAAACCCCTGTTCCTTTAATTGCGTTTACCGATGCGTTAATAACACAGGAAACGGGGACTGCTATCACTGCGGCAGTAGAGGCCGCAGCGGCATATACCGCCGCAGTCATTGCGCTGCTTTTAATTTCTAATGAAGTAAGTGCGGCGGAAATAAGTATTATTGCGATTATTCCCGCACCCGCCTTAAGGGGAGCCTTTGCGCCTGAGGAAATGAAGGAAATTATATGCTTAAATACGCTTTCAGCAGAGAGCGTGTTTACCCAGTTATAATCAGACGGGTCTATCCCGTTTTCAGAAAAATAGTCCTTTACAGAGTCGGGGAGTGAATCTTCTAAATCCTCGGCTCCGCTGTTTTTGTATTGCTCGACGTAAAACTCCTCGGGTGACCCGCTTTCCTTAGCTGAAACGCTAAAAGTCAAGAAAGAGGTAAAAATACAAAACAAAATTAATATTCTTAATTTTTTCATAATCTGCTCCGTTGTATTTAGACTGATCAGAGTCAGGCTATGTAATAAAGCTTAATGCCGTATCCAAAACCGCCGCTACAAGCGGAACGGAAATAATGAATATTGCGCATTTTCCCGCAAGCTCTGCCTTGGCGGCTAAGGAAGCTTGACCGCTGTCTCGGCAAATATCGGCGATAAATCCCGTTACATACCCTATGCCCAGCGCCTTTAGTGCCACTTCAAAATATTCTGTATTAATCCCATTATTTAAAAGCTTTGTGTTAATGTATTCAATCGGCGCTAAAACGCCCTTTAATATATAAAGTGTGACAACAGTACCGCCTGCTAATGCCACCATAAGCGCATATTCGCCCTTCTGCTGTTTTAAAACAACCGCCAAAACCGCAGTTATGATACAGATTGAAAGTATTTTAAAAATTTCCATTCTTACAGACCGAAAATACTCTTGACGGTTGTGAAAAGGTCGGCGATAGCATTTACAATCATCAAAAGCACCACCACTAGCCCTGCTAAAGTGGTAAGCATAGCCTGATCCTCTCTGCCTGAACGGACAAGTAAAAGATTAAGTACAGTTACTATTATTCCTATAGCGGCTATTTTGAAAATAAAGTCGATATCCATTTTTTCACCTACAAAAAGAATATACAAATTAAAAGTCCGCACAGTATACCAAGGGAGCTGTAAAGACGGCAAAGCTCACCGCATTTTTTCTCTGCTTCATTGCTATTTTTAAGTATAAGTGCCATATAAATCCCTATGCGCTCATATTCGGACTCGGTGTCCGACATACCAAGGTCGCAAAAAAACTCCTCAAAAATCTCGGCATCTGCTTTTTTCAAATACATAGTATTAATAATCGCTTTACCCTCTAAAATGCTTGCTGTATCTTCGTCGAAGCAAAGGTAAATAAGTTTTTCTATCTCACCGCTGCCCAATCGTATGCGCTCCCGCAAATCCGACATTGAACGGTATATTGCGAACAGCTTTTTGTGCCTTTTTTTAAGCCCGAAAGATTTTAAAAAACCTGCAAGGGAGCAGGCGGAGAGCACTATTATAACTCCTAAGATTTTAAACAGCCATGCCACGGCAAAGCTCCTTTACGGGGATAATTTTAATTGCCCCACCGTGAATGCGGGGGAGTAAGGCTATCTTTGAAACCGCTCCGCTTTCTATCAGGGCGGCGGTAACCCTTCTGCGCAAGAGTTCTTCGGCACTGCCTATATGTGCAGTCGTAATAACCGTCACACCCGCACAAAAGCTTTCGCTGACCTTTTTTAGCTCTTCTTCGGTGCCGATTTCATCAAATGCGACTATATCGGGGAACATAGTCCTTATGGCTATTTCAATGCCCGCCGCCTTGTTCGCGGTCAAAAGCACATCGCTGTCGGGGCCTAAATCGTTACCCGTCACACCGCCTATTCTACCTGAAATTTCACCTCGGCTGTCAATTACCGCAACTCGGTAATGTTTGCCGCAAATTCCACCGGAGAGCTGTCTTACAAGGTCACGAAGTACGGTTGTTTTTCCGCTACCCGGCGGGCCAGCAATCAAGAGTCCGCCGCCGTCAAATTCCCTTACAATATCGCTTGCCACACCGAAGATTTCTCTTGCAATTCTTATATTAACCGAGGTTATATCATGCATAACTCCGCCCTCTGTAAGGGTGCCGCATACTCCTGCACGGTGACCGTTATCCATAATAATAAATCCGCTTTTAAGCTCATTTTCGTGGGCATAAACCGAGTTCTTGCAAAGAAGCCTGAAGCTTTTCTCTAAGTCGCCTTTCTCTGCCTTTAACAGGTCACGGGTAATTATAAAAGAGGTTTGTCCGTTCTCTCTCATAAATACTGTTTCGCCCCCTACGGTAAGGGCTACAGGTAGTCCTGTGCGGAGTCTTATTTCCTCTGCATTTTCCCTAATGGTAACGGGAAGTTCGCATAGCACCGACCTTATTCTCGGTGCAACGCCGTAAAGCACGCTTTCAAATCTTTTTGTATTTTCCACAGCTTTTCACCTCACACTAAATGTTATGACGGGGTTGTCCTCTATAGAACATATAAAAAATTTAATTTTCAAGTTGCGGAATTATTTTGCGATTTTGCGGAATGTTATTAAAAGAAATCATTAGGAGGTAAATTATGAAAAAACCGATTTCATTATTATTGTCAATTATTTGTTTGCTCTCCTGCATATCCCTTGCGGGCTGCGGCAAAAAGAAAACCACAAGCGGTGAGGTGTATTTCCTCAATTTTAAGCCCGAATCTGCTGCTGTTTACGAGGAGCTGGCAAAAAAATATCAGGAAGAAAAGGGCGTAAAGGTAAAGGTTGTTACAGCCGCCGCCAACAATTATGAGCAGACCCTTAAATCTGAAATCGCAAAGTCGAGCGCACCTACAATTTTTCAGGTGAACGGCCCTGTAGGTTATGACGAATGGGACGACTACTGCCTTAATATTAAGGACAGTAAGCTTTACGATATGCTTGCCGACAAAGACCTCGCCATTAAAGATGACGGGGGAGTATACGCAATACCCTATGTTATCGAGGGCTATGGAATTATCTACAACAAGGCAATTATGGATAAGTATTTCGCACTTCCAGATAAAAAAAGCGAGCTTAACTCTGTTGACGAAATCGACAGCTTTGATAAGCTTAAAACGATTGTAGAGGATATGACGGC
>CAJGCQ010000014.1 GCA_904501875.1 Clostridiaceae bacterium
AAATGACTGCCGGCTGTTCAGTATGGCGGTAGCGGAGCTTTGCGGTAACACGCATTTTCCCCTCTAAATTATCAAAGGGAATGAAATTAAGATTGTTTATAAGGACCCGCTTATAAAAAAGCTTGTCCTCATCACCAAGTACTACAGTATCGATTTCGGCATCTTTGCTTATTACAAATTGCGGCTTGCCAAGGGCAATTCCAAGACCCTTGCGCTGGCCCACGGTATAGCGGATAATACCCTTATGCTCACCTAAAACATTTCCGTCTATATCGGTAAAATCACCCTTTTTAGCCGTTTTGCCTGTATACCGTTCAATAAAGGAAGCGTAATCCCCGTCGGGAACAAAGCATATATCCTGACTGTCGGGCTTTTTAGCATTAACAAATCCGTTTTCGGCGGCGATTTCACGCACCTGCGACTTAGTGAGTGTGCCTAACGGGAAAAGAGTGCGGGAAAGCTGCTCTTGAGTAAGGCAGTAAAGCACATAGGTTTGGTCCTTGGATTTATCCGCCGCTTTTTTTAAAAGATAACGCCCGTTTTGGGATTTTTCAATAACCGCATAATGACCTGTTGCAATTTTATCGTAACCTAATGTTTTAGCTCTATTAAGCATTGCCGCAAACTTAATTTTCCTATTGCACTCAATGCAGGGGTTAGGGGTTCTGCCCGATATATATTCATTTACGAAATTGTTTATTACGCTGTCATTGAAGGCATCCTTAAAATTGAAAACATAATGGGGTATGCCAAGCCTCATACAGACGGCTTTAGCGTCCTCCGCATCGGAAAGGGAACAGCAGGTTTTTGTAAGTCCCGCATCATAATCCTCGCCGTCATAAAGGCGAAGGGTCGCACCCGAAACCTCGTACCCCTCTTTTAAAAGCAGTGCAGCGCAGACCGAGGAATCAACTCCTCCGCTCATTCCCGCCATTACCTTGTTGTGTTCCAATCTATTGCCCCCTATAAATCCGCCCGAAAGACAAGTCTCTCGGGCGTAAAAAAATCTTAAATTGAAGTTGTATTCGCTATCTCGTACATCTCTTCGTCGAACGGCTTTTTCATATTAAGACCTTCGTAAATATCATAATTAACGATTTCGCCATTTTTCCAGCCGATAACACGGTTGCCGATGCCCTCATTCAAAAGCTTAACTGCGGCATAGCCCATTTCGGTAGCCATAACACGGTCTCTTATGGTCGGATTGCCGCCGCGCTGAACATGGCCCAAAACAGTAGCTCTTGACTCAACTCCTGTTTCTTCCTCTATCTTCTTTGCGATTTCCTCAACGCCGCCGACACCCTCGGCCACAACGATGATAAAGTGCTTCTTACCTGTTTTTTGAGTTGCCTTTATCTTTTCGATTACATTCTCAATTTCAAACTCAACCTCGGGCACTAAAACAGCGGTAGCGCCTACAGCGATTCCCGTCTGGAGTGCTAAATGTCCTGCCCGTCTTCCCATAACCTCAACAACAGAGCAACGGTCGTGAGACTGAGAGGTATCACGAAGCTTATCCACCATTTCCATAGCGGTGTTCATAGCAGTATCAAAGCCTATAGTATAATCAGTAGAAGAAATATCGTTATCTATAGTGCCCGGAATGCCAACGCAGGGAATGCCACGCAAAGAAAGATCCCGTGCTCCGCGGTAAGAACCGTCGCCGCCGATTGCCACAATGCCCTCAATTCCGTGCTTTTTGCAGTTGTCGATTGCCTCTTTAATACCCTCTTCGGTTTTAAAACGGGGGCTTCTTGCGGTGTAAAGCACTGTGCCTCCACGATGAATTATATCAGATACCGAGCGGATATCCAAATCAACAATATCTCCTTCGATAAGTCCGTTATATCCTCGACGGATACCCTTAACCTTCATACCCATCGCTATTGCCGTTCTTACAACCGCACGTACCGCAGCGTTCATTCCCGGTGCGTCGCCGCCGCTCGTAAGTACACCTATTGTATTCATAAGATCATCTCCGAAAAAACATTATTGGTATTAGTATAAAACATATTGGTTAATTTTTCAACAATTTTTTTGACTATTTAATAAATTTCACATTTTCTTTTCCCAAAATGTCGCTCAATGCCGAAAAAAGCTTCTCTGACGGGGTAATTTTAAGGCGTTCAGGTGCTTCCAGCTTCTTTTTTGTTTCGGTACAATATATGAATACCGAACCGTTTCCGTGAAAGCCCTCTAAAACACCCTTAACCCTATCAAATTCTTCACACTCAGTATTCTTAACCTTTAAATAAAGCCCGCTTTTATATTTTGATGCTTTTATACCCTTTGCGGTTTCGGGGATTTTCTCTGCCCTATCTACCACGATTTCGGCGTCCCTGTCCTCCCTTTCGGAAATTCTGCCTATAATCACAAGCGGTTCACCTGAGGTAAGAAGCGTTCGGTACTCCGAAAGCGCAGCGGCAAAAACCGTAATGGGCACCGAGCCGTCAATACCCTCGATAAAGCCTGAGCCCATCAAATTGTTGTTTTTAAGCTGGCGCACCTTAAAGCCCGAAACAAGCCCCGCAACCGTTACCTTTTCCCCATCGTGGCTTTTGTGCGCCACTATATCGGAAGCCTTGTTAAGTCTTGCAGAGGAAAGATACCCCGCATACTCATCAAGCGGGTGACCCGAAAGGTAAAGCCCCGTTGCCTCCTTTTCAAGGGACAAGAGCATTTCCTTGGGCATTTCCTCAACCCTTTGGGGCTCGTATTTAACGGCATCTCCCATTTCGTCAAAGAGGTTTAGCTGACCCTCTGAAGAAAAGCGCTTTTCGCTGTCCACCGCCGCTAAAACCCCTTCTATATTGTAGAGCATCTGTCTGCGATTTTCGCCGAGTCCGTCCATAGCGCCGCTTTTGATAAGTCCCTCAAGGGCCTTTCTGTTAAACTCACGGGAAAAATTACGCAGGCAAAAATCATAAACAGAGGTGTAAAGTCCCTTTTGCTCCCGCTCCTTTATAAGCCTTTCTATTATACCCATTCCCAGGTTTTTTACCGCCATTAATCCGAAACGGATATTTTTTCCGTCAGGTGTAAAGCCCGCAAGGCTGTAATTCACCGAAGGGGGCAAAACCTTAATCCCCTCCCGCTTTAAATCGGCGGTATAAAGGGCAATTTTAGAGCCGTTATCCATCATAGAGGTCATAAGCGCCGCAAAATATTCGGAAGGATAGTGACATTTTAAATAGGCCGTCCTGAAAGCCACAAACGAGTATGCCGCCGCATGCGCCTTATTAAAGGCGTAGGAGCTAAAGCTTGACATATCGTCAAAAATCTTGTTTGCAGTTTCTTCGCTTACTCCGTTCTTGAGGGCACCACAGCACAAAACATTGCCCTTTTCATCCTTTTCGCCGTGTATGAAAAACTCCCGCTCCCGCTCCATTACAGCGTGCTTTTTCTTTGCCATAGCACGCCTTACAATATCCGCTCTGCCAAGGGAATAACCCGCAAGGCTCCTGAACACCTGCATTACCTGCTCTTGATAAACAATACAGCCGTAGGTTACATCAAGTATCGGTTTTAAAAGGGGCGTATCGTATTTAATATCCTCGGGATGGTGGCGGTTGTGAATGTATTTAGGGATAGAGTCCATAGGCCCGGGGCGGTAGAGTGAGAGAATAGCCGTCAAATCCTCAATACTCATAGGCCCGAACTGACGGAGAACACTCTTCATTCCCTCCGACTCAAACTGGAAAACCCCGTCGGTAAGCCCTTTGCCCATCATTTCATAGGTGTCTACATCATCAAGGGGTATCTTTTCAATATCAAAGTCAGGTTCTTTTTTTCTTATAAACTCCTGCGCGTCGTCAATAACCGTTAAGTTGCGAAGACCCAAAAAGTCCATTTTAAGAAGTCCCAGCTCGTCAAGTGCAGTCATTGTATACTGGGTTACAACCGCATCGTCGTTAACAGCAAGGGGAACATACTCGGCAATCGGCTTGTCCGATATAACAACTCCTGCCGCATGGGTGGAGGCGTGCCTCGGCATACCCTCTAATTTCATTGCCATATCTATAAGCTCTTTAATTGGAGGGTCGTTGTCGTAAAGTGTGCGAAGCTCCTTAGAGCCTGCCAAAGCCCTGTCGATTGTCATTCCAATCGACTGGGGAATAAGCTTTGCAGTTTTATCGCAGACAGCGTAGGGTATATCCATAGCCCTGCCCACATCCCGTATTGCCGCCCTCGCCGCCATTGTGCCGAAGGTGACAATCTGGGAAACACGGTCGGTCCCGTACTTTTTTATAACATAATCTATTACCTTTTGACGGTTTACATAGCAAAAATCAATATCAAAATCGGGCATTGATACCCTTTCGGGGTTTAAGAAACGCTCGAAATAAAGGTCATACTTAATCGGGTCTATTCCCGTAATTCCTATGCAGTAGGCCGCAAGGCTCGCCGCACCCGAGCCTCTCCCGGGGCCTACGGGTATATCCTGACTTTTCGCATAATTAACAAAGTCGGCTACTATCAAATAGTAGTCAACATAGCCCATACGGTTTATAACTCCCAACTCATATTCGAGGCGGTCGGTCACCGCTTTATCAGGGTTTGCGCCGTAAATTCTATAAAGTCCCTCAAGGCATTTATTCTTAAAATATATAAAATGGTCTTGCTCTCCTATATCAAATCGAGGCAGCTTTATTTTGCCGAATTCAAAGGTGACACAGCACCGCTCGGCAATTTTTTCGGTATTTGTTAAGGCTTCGGGTGTGCTGCCGAAAAGCTCTGCCATTTCCTCGGCTGACTTTAAATAAAACTCGTTTGTTTTAAACTCAATCGGGTTATTCTCGGTGATTTTTGAACCTGTTTGTATGCACAAAAGCACCTTGTGCATTTTAAAATCATCGTGCCTAATATAATGCACATCATTTGTGGCGACAAGGCCTATTCCCGTCTCTTCGGACATTCGTATAATCTGAGGATTAACCCTTCTCTGCTCTTCTATACCGTGATCCTGAAGCTCTAAAAAATAATTATTCTCGCCGAAAACCTCTTTATACCAAAGGGCGGTTTCCTTTGCCTTTTCGTATTCACCGTTTAAAAGAAGCTGGGGAATTTCCCCGGCAAGGCAAGCAGAAAGGGCAATTAACCCGCTGTGATACTTTTTTAAAAGCTCACGGTCAATGCGGGGCTTTGAATAAAACCCCTCTGTAAAACCCGCCGATACAAGCTTTATTAGGTTTCGGTATCCCTCGTTATTTTCACAAAGCAGTACTAAGTGGCTGTAACGGCCGTCCGCTCCCTTTTGTTTATCAAAACGGCTGCGGGGAGCAACATAAACCTCGCACCCGACAATCGGCTTAATCCCTTTTGAAAGAGCGTATTTATAAAAACTTATCGCACCGTACATAACGCCGTGGTCGGTAATTGCAAGCGCAGTTTGCCCCATTTCGGCGGCACGGTCGATAAGCTTTTCAATTCTGCAACAGCCATCTAAAAGGCTATACTCGGTATGCACATGCAGGTGTGTAAAATCCATACGCTCCCTCCACTTATCGGTTTTTAAGCTCGTTATAAATTTCTATTATTTTATTAAGCCTGTGATTAAGTCCCGATATTGTAATATGTTCATCGGAAACAACGCAAAGCTCCTTTAAGGTTGCCTCGGGATTGTTCTCGCGAAGCAAAGCCGCCTTTAAAAGCTCCTCGGGCAAACTGTCAAGCCTGTCGACCTTTCTTAAATACTCAATCGCCGCACGCTGTTTTATAGATGCCTCTACGGTTTTCGAGATATTCGCACTGTCACAATTATTCGCACGGTTAATATTATTCTTAACGCTTTTCATTATTTTAGTATCTATAAAATCAAGTGTCCTGTGGGGAACACCCATAAGGGTTAAAAGGTCTTCAATAAGCCCGCTATCCTTGGTGTAAAGCACGGTACTATTACCCCGCTGAGTTTTTTTAAGAGGTATTCCGCAGTTGGACAAAAGCTCTAAGAACTCCCACGCCGCATCGCCGTTTCGTATCATAAACTCGGCACGGTACTCCTTTTCGGGGTCATTGATGTTACCGCAGGCTAAGAAAGCCCCTCTAACAAAGCTTTGAAAGCAGCATTCACGGTCTATTATTTCGGAATCAATTGAATTTTCGGCTATACCGAAATCAAAGGCGGCGAGAATTTTAAGCCTGTCCGCCTCGGAGACCACCTCTGCTTTATAGGTGGGCCGCACGCTCCCACCCTCGGTTATTTGAGCCTTAGCGCCAAAGGTGTCGTAAAGCAACCGGGAGTAATACTCGGCGGTTTTTCTGTTATTGGTCTGCATAGAGATACGCTTTACAGAAAAAGACCTGCCGAACAGCATAAACCCGTATGCGAGGGGCAATTTACAGCATTCCGACACCTTTATGCCCGCAAGCTCATTCTTAACATCCTTACAAAACGACATAATCTTAATGCTTATAAATATCACGGTGCTCTACAGAGCAGTTGTAATTTTCGTCTATCAAATGCTCGCCGATAAGCTTTGCAAAGGTAACAGAGCGGTGCTTCCCGCCCGTACAGCCGATTGAAATTATCAGCTGGCTTTTACCCTCTTTTGCATAAAGGGGTACGGCACAATCTATAAAGGCAAGCAGTCGGGACAAAAACTCCTTGCTTTCGTTGCTTTCCATAACATAGTCCCTGACTTCCTTATCAAGACCTGTTTTTTCCTTTAGCTCATCAACATAAAACGGGTTTGGCAGACAGCGCACATCCACCACCAAATCCGCCTCGGTATCCGAGCCGTATTTGAAGCCGAAGGACTTGCACTGAATTTTAAGCACATTGCTTACACTGCCGCAAAAAATATTTGAAAGCTGTACCTTAAGCTGAAAAGCGGAAATACGGCTGGTATCAACAATAAAATCGGACATATTCCGTATTTTTTTAAGCATTTCCCGCTCTTTTTTTACAGCATTCGAAACCGACATATTTTCCCCGTCTGAAAGGGGGTGCTTACGGCGGTTTTCCTTATAACGGCGTATCAGCACATCATCCGCTGCATCAAGAAACAGTATTTTATATTCTGTGTGATTATTTTTAAGGTTTGTGAGCACATCCTCAATCTCATTAAATAGAATGCCGCCCCGCATATCGGTTACAATCGCCATTTTATTAAGCAGGTCGCCGCTTCTCGCCGAAAGTTCCACAAACGAGGGTATTATAGCAGGGGGAATATTATCTACGCAGTAAAAGCCGATATCCTCAAGCACATTCGCCGCCTGAGATTTTCCCGCTCCCGACATTCCCGTCACAATTAAAAGCTCCATGGTTTACTCTTCCCTTCCCTCTCTTCCGATAAAAAGCACCTCATGCTCTAATCTCACACCATCCGCCGAAAAGACCGTATCGCTTACCTTGCGGCTAAGCTTTTTTACATCCTCACAGGTAGCGCCGCCAAGGTTTATTATAAATCCTGCATGCTTTTGACTTACCTGCGCACCGCCTACAGTCGCTCCCTTAAGCCCGTTTTTTTCTATAAGCGCACCAGCAAAATAACCCTCGGGGCGTTTAAAAAAGCTGCCCGCGCTTGGGTATTCAAGGGGCTGTTTTGATTTGCGGCGGGATATATAATCCTCCATTTTTTCTTTTATTTCCTTTTGGTCGCCCCTTTTGAGTCTCAACACTGTGCTTAATACCGTCATACCGTTTCCCTTAAAAACACTTTTACGGTAGCCAAAATTCATATCTTCAACTTGGACTTTTACAATATCTCCGCCCTTTGTGAGGCATTCCGCACTTAAAACCACAGCGGACATTTCGCCCCCGTATGCACCCGCATTCATATAAACCGCACCGCCGATACTGCCCGGTATTCCGTAAGCGAATTCAATCCCCGTAAGGGAATTATCAAGCGCCGCTCTGCACACATCGGAAAGCGCCGCTCCCGCACCGCAGGAGATTTCCTCGCCGCATACCGTAATACCGTTTATATCAGCAAGGCTTATAACCGCACCCTCAACACCGAGATCCGATGCCAAAAGATTAGAGCCCTTCCCGATAATAAAGTAAGGAATATTAAGCTCGCCGCACATTTTAAGTACTTTAGAAAGCTCTAAGGCAGAGCGGACGGAAATAAAAATATCCGCCGCACCGCCGATTTTAAAGCTTGTATGAAGACTCATCGGCTCATTTACCTTAAACCCGATGGAATTTTCCTCGCAAAAGCTTATCAATGTGTTAAGACTCATAACAACTCCGAAATTAAAGATTTATCTGTAAAGGTCGCAAAGGTAGGCAGCACCGATTATTCCCGCATCATTACCAAGCTGGGCAACCTTTACCTCGGCTTTTTTCATAAGATTTCTTGCGTAATTCTCGCCCTCTAAGAAAGCCTTTATGGGCTTTATAAGGTTGTCTCCCTCTTTTGAAATTCCGCCGCCTATGCAAAGCACCTCGGGCTGGAATATATTAATATTATTTGAAACACCCACCGCAACATATTCAACATATTTATCTACCACCATTTTGCCCGCAGCGTCATTTTGGCGCATAGCATCAAATGCGGTTCTGCCGCTTACCCTGTTAATATCATTTTCGCAAAGCTCCCACATAACCGATTTCGGGTACTTTATCATCGCCTGCTTGGTCTGGCGGATAAGCGCAGTTGCAGAAGCATAAGCCTCCCAACAGCCCTGTCTTCCGCAGGAGCACATTTCACCGCCCATAGCGATAACCGTGTGGCCGAGCTCCGCACCCGCATAGTTTGAGCCTGAGTATATCTTGCCGTCAATTATAACGCCACCGCCGACGCCTGTACCCAAGGTAATAGCGATAAAGTTATCAGTGCCTCTGCCCGCACCTGCAATATACTCGCCGTAGGCCGCCGCATTAGCGTCGTTTTCAATATAAAAATCTACACCCATACGCTCCTTAAGCATCTGCGCCATAGGAACATCGTAAAAACCTAAGTTGTTGGCATAGCAAACAACCCCACCCACAGGGTCGATAGCTCCGGGAGAGCCTACACCCATAGACTCAATATCCTCTATCTTCAGTCCCGCATTCTCGATTGCAATGTTTGCTGCCTTTACCATATCGTCTACAATCTCTTCGGCAGGGCGAGGAAGATTTGTTTTAACCTTGCCTGTTGCGACTATATTATAATTACCGTCCACAACTCCCGCTACAATATTTGTTCCTCCGAGATCAATTCCAAGCTTATACATTTTTTTGCACTCCTATATGATTTATTTATGATTTAAAAAGGGGTTACCGTTTTGGTTTCGCTGTCTGCATCCTCTGTCATACCCAGCTTTTGAAGCAGATCCTGCGCCGCATTGTAGCCGAGCTTCTTCTGACGGCTGTTCATAGCGGCAACCTCGATTATAACCGCAAGATTGCGCCCCGGCTTTACCGGTATCGTATGGGAGGGCACCTCCAGTCCCAAAATATTTGTGGTCTGGTTTTCAAGCCCCATACGGTCGTAAACCTTGTTTATATCCCAGGGCTCCATATTAATAACAAGGTCAATCTTTTCGGTAAGCTTTACAGCGCCTGCACCGAAAATACGGCTTGCGTTAATAATACCTATTCCCCTTAGCTCGATAAAATGCCTGATATTGTCGGGTGCGGTACCCACAAGAGATTTATTGGATACACGCCTTATTTCCACCGCATCATCTGCAATCAGTCGGTGGCCTCTTTTAATAAGCTCAATAGCAGTTTCACTCTTACCTACGCCGCTCTCGCCGAGCAAGAGTATGCCCTCGCCGTAAACCTCAACAAGCACGCCGTGGCGGGTAATCCTCGGTGCAAGACAGAGATTAAGATATGCAATAAGCGCCGCAGTAAACGAGGAGGTTGACTCCCCCGTTCTGAGAAGCGGCACCCCGTATTCCTTAGCGATTTTGACATAAATATCCCCTACATCAAGGTCACGGCATATTATTACCGCAGAAGGCTTGTGAGAGAAAAACTCCCGCAGCCTGCTTTCCGCCTTTTCGGGGGTAAAGCGCAGGATAAAGCCTTCCTCGCTTTTTCCAATAATTTGAATTCTTTTTTCGTCAAAGAACTCAAAATATCCCGCCATATGAAGCCCCGGTCGATTAACCTCGGTTGTGGTGATTTTGATTTTTTCGGGATTTTCGGGCATATTGAGCGCTTCAAGGGAAAATTCCGAAATGATTTTTTCAAGAGATATGGTAAAATTTGTGTGCATATCCTCACCGTCCTGTAATTTACTATATACCAATTTAATTATACTATAAAAGCAATAAAAAAGCAAAACATTTTATAACTTTTTTATTCCCCATTCCTAAGCGTTTTTGCCCGCCGCAAAGCCTGTTGAAAAGGCGATTTGCAGATTAAAGCCGCCTGTGTATGCGTCGGCGTCGATTATCTCCCCCGCAAAATAAAGCCCCTTTACAAGCTTTGATTCCATTGTTGAGGGATTAATCTCTTTGACAGAAATTCCGCCGCCTGTGATTATCGCCTCTTCAATGGGTCTGAAACCCGTAATATGGAGGGGCAAGGCTTTAATTACTTTACAAAGCGACCCGCGCATTTCACGGCTTACTTGATTAACCTTTAAGGTCGGCTCAATACCCGACAGGGATATTATTATGGGAATTATGCTCTTAGGCAGTAATTTATTCAGCGAATTTGCAAAATCCTTATTCTTCTCATCCTCAAAATCCCGTAAAACACGGCTGTCAAGCTGTTCGAGGCTTAGTGCGGGCTTTAGGTCGATATATGCGATGTAGTCAGTTTTGCCCATTCTCCGCATATGTGAAGAGGCGCTAAGTGTAAGGGGTCCCGATATTCCGAAGTGGGTAAAAAGCATTTCTCCAAGCTCCGAAAAGACTGGCTTTTTCTTACCCTCCTCAAATACCGAAAGTGTTACATTTTTGAGTGTTAGCCCCGAAAGTCTCGAACAAAAGCCCTCGTGTACCGTAAGGGGAACAAGGGACGGCTTAAGCTCGGTTACGGTGTGGGAAAGCTCCTTTGCCATTTTGTAGCCGTCCCCCGTAGAGCCTGTAAGCGGGTATGACATTCCGCCCGTGGCTAAAATCACGCTGTCAGCGGGGTTAATTTCGCCGCCTTCAAGCAATACTCCCGTAACGGCGCCGTTTTCGGCAAGAATTTTCTTCGCAACAGAGTGAAGAATATTAACACCGCTTTTTTTGACCGCACCTACGAGTGCGTCAACAATATCCACCGCCTTGTCCGAAACGGGAAAAACCCTGTTCCCCCGCTCGGTTTTAAGCGGAACGCCCCAGAACTCAAAAAGCCCCATTGTATCCCCTGCCGAAAAACCCGAGAATGCAGAAAACAGAAATTTTCCGTTTTTAGGCACATTGGCAATAAGGGTATCCACATCACAGTTATTTGTGACATTACAACGCCCCTTGCCGGTTATCATAACCTTTCTGGCAGGGCGCTCGTTTTTTTCGATAATGGTTATCTCGGCACTTTTGCCGTATTTTTGCGCAGCGCTGTAAGCCGCCATAAGTCCCGCCGCACCGCCGCCGATTATTACAATTTTTTTCATTTTGTCACCGCATTAAATTTTTATAGTATTATTTTACACCAAAACCCGAAAAAAGTAAACCGGATTATTCAGATGTTAGATATTAGACAGCGGAACGGGTTCGACTCTCGTCAGCCTACACACAAAAAGAGCATTACCTTTTTTGGTAATGCCCTTTAATTTAATGTTCTATTAAATTACCCGAACACGGATAACGCCCTCTATCGCTCCGATTTTCTCAGCAACCGCCGAAATATCAGCCTCGCCTATGTCGAGCATAGTGTAAGCGTAGTCACTGCGGGATTTGTTCAAAAGGTTTTCAATGTTGATGTTATCGCCAGCAAAAATTCCCGTAATAGCGGTGAGCATATTCGGAATATTTTTGTGGATAACGCAGACACGATTTTCGCCACTTCTGGGCATTGTGATTTCGGGAAGATTTACCGAGTTTACGATATTTCCGTTCTCGATATAATCTATAAGCTCCTTTGCCGCCATTCCCGCACAGTTGTCCTCGGATTCGGGGGTAGAAGCGCCCAAGTGCGGAATAGCGATAACGCCGTCAACGCCTAAAATATCGTCGGACGGGAAGTCGGTTACATAAGCCGCAACCTTGCCCGATTCCAGCGCCGCCTTGATATCGTCATTGTTTACAAGACCGCCGCGTGCATAGTTTAGAATTCTAACTCCGTCCTTACACTTTGCAAGGGTATCAGCATTTACTAAATTCTTTGTAGCGTCGGTAAGAGGCACATGAATTGTAATATAATCACAGTTGGCAAAGATTTCGTTAATATCGTTAATATGAACTGCATTGTGATTTAAGTTCCAAGCAGATTTAACCGACAGATAGGGGTCATAGCCGTAAACGGTCATACCAAGGTGATTAGCGGCATTAGCCACCATAACACCGATAGCACCAAGTCCTATAACACCAAGCTTTTTGCCCTTAATTTCAGGACCGGCAAAAGCACCCTTGCCTTTTTCAACAAGCTTGCCGACAGCGTCACCCTCACCCTTTAATGTTTTTGCCCATTCAATACCCGAAACCACTCTGCGGGAAGAGAGCAAAAGACCTGCAATTACAAGCTCCTTAACTGCGTTTGCATTAGCACCCGGGGTATTGAAAACAACAATACCCTGCTCGGAACAGCGGTCAATCGGGATATTGTTTGTGCCCGCACCCGCTCTTGCTATAGCCTTTAAGCTTTCGGGAAACTCGGTCTCGTGGAGAGAAGCTGAGCGGACAATGGCACCGTCCGCATTTTCAACCTCATCCCCTACTGTGTATTTATCGTCAAAAACCTCTAAGCCTGTTTTGGAAATTTTATTGTAGGTTTTAATCTTATACATTATGCGTTTTCCTCCTCAAACTTCTTCATAAACTCAACCAACTTTTCTACGCCTTCTACGGGCATAGCATTGTAGATAGAGGCTCTCATTCCGCCTACAGAGCGGTGACCCTTAATATTAACGAAGCCTGCCTTCTTTGCCTCTGCAACAAATTTAGCGTCAAGCTCCTCGTCGCCTGTAACAAAGGGAACATTCATCAAAGAGCGGTCCTCGGGAACAACCGTACCCTTAAAGAGCTTAGAGTTATCAAGGAAATCGTAAAGGATTTTAGCCTTTTTCTCGTTGACCTTCTTAATTTCGGTAAGTCCGCCCATCTTCTTTATCCACTTAAAGGTAAGACCTGCAATATAAATTGCATAGCAGGGCGGGGTGTTGAACATAGAGCCATTGTCCGCATGTGTTTGGTAATTAAGCATTGTAGGAGTAATATCCATGGCGTTGCCGATTAAGTCCTTACGGATAATTACTATTGTAACGCCTGCGGGAGCAACATTCTTCTGTGCGCCTGCGTAAAGCATACCGAACTTTGTAACATCGATAGGCTCGGACAAAATGCAGCTTGAAATATCAGCTACCAGAGGAACATCACCTGTATCGGGAAGCTGGTGATACTTTGTACCGTAAATGGTGTTGTTCATACAAATATGAACATAATCAGCCTCGGGGTCAAAATCAGCAGCTGTGGTCTTGGGGATATAAGAGAAGATCTTATCCTTAGAAGACGCAACCTCACGGGCCTTACCGTAGCGTGCGGCCTCCTTATAAGCCTTATTAGCCCACTGACCTGTGATAATATAGTCTGCCTTGCCATTTTTATTCATAAGGTTAAGGGGTATCATAGCAAACTGAGTGGAAGCACCGCCCTGCAGGAAAAGCACCTCATAATCATCGGGGATATTCATTATTTCCCTAAGGTCTGCTACGGCCCGGTCAAATATTGCCTGATATTCCTTTGAACGGTGGGACATCTCCATTACAGACTGACCCGTCTGACCATACTCTAACATCTCTGCGGCGGCGGTCTTTAAAACCTCCTCGGGAAGCATCGACGGCCCCGCACTAAAATTGTAAACTCTTGCCATTTTAAAACCCTCCATATTATATAATCAAGATTGATATCGTGATGTATAACATTATATTCCTAAAAAGGTAATTTGTCAATAGGATTGTTAAAATGTTGTCAATCTTTTTCTTAAATTTAAAAAAATTCGAAAAAGTTTGTTATTTTTTTAACAAATAAAATCGTAAAGCCTCCTCTCTGCATAGCAAACAAAAAGCCCGCCTCATTTTTCATATGAGGCGGGTGAAATTTTAAAAACACAAATTATATTAATCCATGTAGGGAACGACCTGTGTGTCGTTCCGTCTATCCTCTTGCATCTAAATCAGCTAACCGCATTATTTGACCCTACCGTAACCGTGGCAGTATAATACCGTCCATTGCGGTAGATTTTAACATTTACCTTGTCATTCGGATTGCAATCCTCAAGCGCCTCACTTAAAACTGTGTAGTCGCTGATTGTCTTTTCCGCAAACTCGGTTATAATATCCCCTTTTTGGAGACCTGCGTTTTGGGCAGGACTGCCCTCGGCAACGCTTGAAATAACCGCTCCTGTGGGATAGCCGTAATATTGAAGCACGCTTGCGGTATACTTTTCACTTATCGTAACGCCGATATAAGGCTCGGGGTCGTTCTGCTTTTCGATTATTTTTTGGCAGATTTCCTTAACCATGTTTGACGGAATTGCAAAGCCCATTCCCTCAAACTCCTCGGAAACGATTTTTGAGCTGTTAATCCCCACAAGCTGACCCTTGACATTAACAAGAGCACCCCCCGAGTTACCAGGGTTAATTGCGGCGTCAGTTTGAATAAGCTTTACATCTGAATCCGATGAAACCACTCGGTCAAGACCGCTTATAACGCCGTAGGTCACGCTGTCCATAAATTCAAGTCCGCCGGGATTGCCCACAGTTATTACATATTGACCAACCTTTAAATTGGAAGAATCCGCAAACTCTGCAGCGGTAAGCCCGCTTACGTTTATCTTCAATACCGCAAGGTCGGTATTTATATTATAGCCCACGACGCTCGCCTCATAGGAATACGAATCAAGGCTATCCACAAACACCTCTATTTTAGAGGCCAACTTGTTTGAAACTGCACCCGAAACCACATGGTAGTTGGTGATTATATATCCGTCCGAGGAGTAGATAACGCCGCTTCCCTCGCCTGTTGACTCACTGTTACCGCCGAAAAAGCTTGCAACCGAGGTTGTGGTTCTTATACCTACTACGCTGGGCGTTACCTTTTTCGCCACTGCCTCAACCACCGATTCGGCGGTTTCATCAATATTGATATTTACATTTTGTCCCGAAACATTAGAAACAGTAGGCGCAGGGCTTACATCATTGTCGCTTTTACCGATGCCGGTTGCCGCTATTCCGCTTACCGCACCTACAACCGCCGCAAGCAAAGTCGCTGCAAGCACTACTCCCCCGCCGTATTTCCTTTCCTTTTTAGGCTTTTTTTGTTTCGGCGGTTTATAGCTGTAAATGGGTCTCCCCGTATGGGGGTCAAAGTTTGCGCCGTACTCACCGCTCGGAAAAAAGTCCCTGCGCGGCGGCGGGGTCTGCTG
>CAJGCQ010000015.1 GCA_904501875.1 Clostridiaceae bacterium
GCCTTAACCTTTTTAAAGGAAACACCCTCGGTCTGCATTTTGTCGGCAAGCTCCAATGTAAACTTATCCGCAAGGCGCTTTGTCTCGCCCTTGTTAAGCTCATAGGGTCTGCATTGGTTGGTAATATTCATCAGCACATCGCCGTAGATAATCGCATAAAACAGGCGGTGTAAAAGGGGAACCGTAAGTTTAAAGCCTGAATGCTTTTCAAGTCCCGCAAAGTTAATGGAAATTACGGGAACAAAGCCGTAGCCTGCCTTTTCCAGCGCCTTTCTAAGCAAAAAAATATAATTAGATGCTCTGCAACCGCCGCCCGTTTGGAAATAAATAAGAGCAGTTTTATTTACATCGTATTTCCCTGATTTAAGCGCATCAATAAACTGACCGATTACAAGGATTGCGGGGTAGCAGGTATCGTTGTGAACATATTTAAGTCCCGTTTCGATTATTCTGTGACCCGTTGTTTCCAGCAGTTCAATATTATAGCCGTAGTTCTCAAATACCCGCATCATCATTTTAAAATGACGAGGAAGCATATTGGGCGCTAATATGGTGTAGGTTTTCCGCATTTCCTCGGTAAACTCCACATATTTACGCTCTTCCATTTTTTCCGCTCCTTTCGTCAAGCGCTCCTATAAGGGAACGGAGTCTTATCTTAACCGCACCTAAGTTTGTTATCTCGTCAATTTTAATCTGTGTATAATACTTATCTGCAACTTCGAGTATTGAACGCACCTCGTCGGTAGTAATAGCGTCCACTCCGCAGCCGAAGGAAACTAACTGGACAAGCTCGGTATCACTATGCTCGGCGGCATAGCGTGCGGCACGGTAAAGCCTTGCGTGGTAGGTCCATTGGTTTAAAACCTTTACAGGAAAGGGCTCGGCAAGGCGAAAAACGCTGTCCTCGCTTACCACAACAAAACCGAGAGAATTTGCAAGTTTATCTATTCCGTGACCGATTTCTGCATCTATATGATAGGGTCTGCCCGCCAAAATCATAATGCGTTTATTGTTTTTGCGTGCAAAGTCCAGGGCTTTTGCCCCCTCGTCCCTTACCGCCTGCATATATTTGTCATACTCATTAAGCCCGAAATCAACCGCTTTTTTAACCTGAGCCTTAGTAATTCCGTCAAAGAACTTTGCAAGGTAGTCATATAATTCCTTTGCAAGCTCTTTTTTATTGTTAATATTAAGGTAGGGATATAAGAATTTAACCTTTGCCAGTTCATCTACATTACCCTTTAAAAGCTCTGAATAATATGCTACAACAGGGCAGTTGTAGTGATTATCGGTCATTTTTTCGTCCATATTGTAGGTAAGACAGGGGTAAAAAATCGCATCAGCGCCGTCTTCAATAAGAGCTTCAATGTGACCGTGCATTATCTTTGCAGGATAGCAGGCTGTATCTGACGGAATGGAAAACTGACCTTTTTCGTAGGTGCGCCGTGTTGACATAGGCGAAACCTTGACCTTAAAGCCTAATTTTGTGAAAATTCCGTGCCACAAGGGCAGTAATTCGTACATACCGAGTGCTAACGGTAAACCCACAGTTCCCCGACTTCCCTCTTCGGATTTTAAGGAGGTAAGATAATTCCGCTTAAATTCGTAAAGGTTAGGTAATGGCTCCTCTGTGACAGCTTTTCCAAGCCCCTTTTCGCACTGATTGCCCGAAATAAATTTCTTACCGTCTCCAAAGGAATTTACGGTTAGTCTGCAATGATTGGTGCAACCCTGACAAACGGCGGATTTTGAGGTATGAGCGAAGCCTTTAAGAGTTTCGCTGTCGATTATATTCGATTCAGCGCACCTTTTAGAGTAAAGCGCCGCACCGTATGCACCCATAAGACCCGCAATGGAGGGGCGTATCACATTGTGACCTATTTCCCTTTCAAAGGCACGCAAAACTGCATCATTATAAAATGTGCCGCCTTGAACAACAATTTTTTCGCCGAGCTCATCGGCAGAAGAGGCACGGATAACCTTATAAAGTGCGTTTTTAACAACACTTATTGAAAGTCCTGCCGAAATATCCTCAACAGATGCACCGTCCTTTTGCGACTGCTTAACCGAAGAATTCATAAATACGGTGCAACGGCTGCCCAAATCAACAGGAGCATTACCGTGAAGCCCCTTTTCGGCAAAGTCCTTGATGGAATAGCCCATAGCCTTTGCAAAGGTTTCAAGGAAGGAGCCGCAGCCCGAAGAGCAAGCCTCATTAAGCATAATGCTGTCAATAGCACCATTTCTTATCTTGAAGCACTTAATATCCTGACCGCCGATGTCGAGAATAAAGCTCACATCAGGCTCAAAATATTTAGCTGCGGTATAGTGGGCAATTGTTTCAACAATGCCGTAATCAACAGAAAAGGCGTGCTTAATAAGCTCCTCACCGTAGCCTGTAACGGCAGAGCCTGAGATTGCAATTTCATCGCCTAAAAGCTTATATATTTCGGTTAACTGTTCCCTTACAATCTCGACAGGATTACCTTGATTGGAGGCGTAATAGGAGTATAAAATTTCGTTATTTTCGGTTAAAAGGCATAGCTTTGTGGTGGTAGAGCCGCAGTCTATTCCGAGATAGGCTTTGCCTTTATATTCGGCAATATCTGTGTTTTTAACCGCCGATTTTGCGTGTCTGTCGACAAACTCTTTGTACTCATCAACATTTGCAAAAAGCGGCATTAGTCTCCCCTTGCCCGAAGATACAGAGCCCGCATTTTCAACAGCAGTTATAAGAGAATCTATGGTATATGTATCCTGCTGTTTTTCGGCAAAATATGATGCGCCCAATGCCACGGCGTAACGGCCGTACTCGGGGAATATTGCGTGCTCGTCATCAAGATTTAAAGTTCTCTTAAAACAAAGCCCCAACCCTTTGCAGTAATAAAGCGGGCCGCCCAAAAAAAGCACCTTGCCCTCAATCTTTTTGCCTTGAGCAAGGCCGGCAATGGTCTGATTAACTACCGCCTGATAAATACTTGCGGCAACATCCTCTTTGCGTGCCCCTTGATTTAAAAGTGGCTGAATATCTGTCTTAGCAAAAACACCGCAACGGGAAGCTATAGGATATAGTCTTCCTGCATCGAGACTCAATGTATCAAGTTCGTCAACCGTTATATTAAGCAGAGTTGCCATTTGGTCGATAAATGCACCTGTGCCGCCCGCACAGCTACCGTTCATGCGTTCGTCAAGTCCGCCGTCAAAGAAGATTATCTTTGCGTCCTCGCCGCCTAATTCTATTACGCAAGAGGTGTCCGGCTCTTTAAGCATTACAACCTCACCAGTTGCGAAAACCTCTTGAATAAAGGGAATCTCAGCCGCCTCGGCAAGACCTAAGCCCGCCGAGCCTGAAACAGCGGCGGCAATCTTGCTGTCCCCTGTAATTGCGCTTATGAGCCGTAGCAATTCAGCGGTTTTTTCACGCACCTGTGAAAAGTGGCGCTCGTAACGCTCAAAAAGCACCTCTTCCCTTTTGCGAAGTACAATTTTCGCCGTGGTTGAGCCAATATCAATACCAAGGGAATACTCAGCCACCGTGCTTTCATTACCCATATTCATAACCTCATAATCTGAAAATAATAAGAGAATTGTATCACAAAGATGTTAACAAATCTACATAGATATACATTTCCTATAAAATAAAAGGATCGATTATAAGGCTTGAACATCAATAGAAGTAATGATTACATCATCACAGGGTACATCGTTTACGGTCTTAACAGCCGCTATGTTATCTACTATATCCATTCCCTCAAATACCTGACCGAATACAGTGTGGCGAAAATCAAGCCATGGTGTGCCGCCTAACTCCCTGTAAGCCTCTATAATATCAGAGGGAAAGCCGCTGTCTGTAAGCTCCTCCATCTGTTCGAGCATATTAACAGGTGCAACGCTTGCCTGAACGATAAAGAACTGACTGCCGTTGGTGTTAGGCCCTGCGTTCGCCATAGAAAGGGCACCGCGAAGATTGTGAAGCTCTACATCAAACTCGTCCTCAAACTTGCCGCCCCAAATGGATTCGCCGCCGATACCTGTACCTAAAGGGTCGCCGCCCTGAATCATAAAATCCTTAATAACACGGTGGAATTTAAGACCGTTATAATAGCCGTTTTTTGCGTGGGTTATAAAGTTTTCGGCGGTTTTAGGGGTCTTATCGGGAAAGAGTTTTATCTTAATATCTCCCATATTCGTGTGCATAACTGCAACGATATCTCCTGTTTTTGGGGTTTTAAGCTGTAAAGCGTTCATAAATTTTCTCCTTAAATAATGTGTTAATTGGCTATTTGCCTTATTTTATGCTTGTATTTTACCACCATATATAGTATAATACAAGTACTTTTTGAATATATGTAATTACTTTTAAAGGAGCAACAGTTATGAAATGTCCTTTTTGCGGATTTGAAGAAAGTAAGGTAATTGATTCGAGACCTACCGACGAGGGTCAGCGTATACGCCGACGCCGTGAGTGTCTCAGCTGCGGAAAACGCTTTACCACCTACGAAATAATAGAAAGTCTTCCAATTATTGTTATTAAAAAGGATAAATCACGGGAAACATTTAATAGGGACAAGCTTATGACAGGACTTCTCCGTGCCTGCGAGAAGCGTCCGGTATCAATAGATATGCTTGACAATATGATTGACGAAATTGAAACCGTACTCCAAAACTCCCTTGACCGTGAGGTTAGCAGTGAAAAAATCGGTGAGCTTGTTATGGAAAAACTAAAGGCAATAGACGAGGTTGCCTATGTTCGCTTTGCCTCGGTTTACCGCCAGTTTAAGGACATTAACACCTTTATGCAGGAGCTCAATAAGCTTTTGGAAAACAACTGATTTTCTTAGGAGAGAACAATGAACGATTTTGAGAGAATGGCGGAGCTTTTACTCCCTGACATTGACAAAACCCCCGATTATTACGAGCAAATTTATAAGCCCCGCACCCTGCCTGAGGGAGCAAGGGTTACAAGAATAGCTCCCAGCCCTACAGGATATTTGCACTTAGGCACTCTTTTCGCCGCCCTTGTAAACCGCATTACCGCAACCTCTACGGGTGGGGTATTTTACACAAGAATTGAGGACACCGACAAAAAGCGTGAAATTGAGGGTGGAATAGAGGATATCATTTCCGGTCTTGACCGATTTGGGATAAAGATTGATGAGGGCTTTATCGCCGCTGATAAGCAATCGGGCGAGTACGGACCTTATAAGCAGAGTGAGCGTGCCGAAATTTACCGGACCTACGCAAAGTCACTTATTAAACAGGGTCTTGCCTATCCCTGCTTCTGCACCGCCGAGGAATTAGACGAGGTACGCAAAATTCAAGAGGAGCAAAAGGAGCGCACAGGCTATCACGGTAAATGGGCTAAGCACCGTACCATTACCTTTGACGAAGCAAAAGCTTTAATTGACGAGGGTAATCCCTATGTAGTCCGCCTAAAGTCCCCCGGAAGCGAAGAAAACAGAATAGTTTTTGACGATACGGTAAAGGGCAAGATTGAAATGCCCGAAAACGATGAGGATTTTGTTATTTTAAAGTCAGACGGAATACCTACTTATCATTTTGCCCATGCGGTGGACGACCACCTTATGCACACCACCCATGTTCTGCGGGGTGATGAATGGATTTCCTCTGTTCCCAAGCACATTCAGCTGTTTAAGCTCTTAGGCTTTAAACCGCCTAAATACGGGCATATCTCCCCTATTATGAAGCTTGATAACGGAGCAAAGCGCAAGATTTCCAAGCGCAAGGACCCCGAGGCGGCGGTGCACTTCTTTGCAAGCGAGGGGTATGACAGCGAAAGCGTTATAGAATATCTGATGACGATAGCCGCCTCCGATTTCGAGGACTGGCGCAGAGCTAACCCTGATAAAGCTTACAAGGAATTCAAATTCAATTTGAAAAAAATGAGCGTTTCGGGCGCACTCTTTGATTCGGACAAGCTTAATGATGTATCAAAAACCGTCATTTCAAAGCTTGACAGTAAGACAGTTTATATAAAGCTTACCGATTGGGCAAAGGAATTTGACCCTGAGTTTTACGAGATTTTAACCGAAACCCCCGATTACACAAGGGCTATGCTTTCTATAGACCGTGATGTGCCTAAGCCCCGAAAGGATATTGCTAAGTGGAGTGAGGCAAAGGATTATTTTTCATACTTCTTTGATAAGCTCTACATCCCCGATTTCACCTTGCCCGAAAATATCTCTTCTGCGGATGCGGCAGAGTTTCTTAAATCGTACAAATCGGTTTACAATGTATCTGATGACCGACAGCAGTGGTTTGACAGAATAAAGCAAATCGCACCCGAAATAGGCTTTGCCGCTGAAACAAAGCAGTACAAAGCCGACCCTGACAACTTCAAGGGTCATGCGGGCGATTTAAGCACGGTACTGCGGATTGCAATAACAGGCAGGCGCAACACCCCCGACCTTTGCAGTATTATGCAGGTATTAGGTTATGACACCTGCATTTCCCGCATTGATGCGGCGATTAATTCATTATGAGGAGACTTTAATATGTCAGACACAATTAAAACCGAGGAAACTGCTGCCCCCTCGAATTTTATACACGATTTTATAGACGAGGATTTAAACGAAGGGGTTTATACCCATGTTCAAACCCGTTTTCCGCCCGAGCCTAACGGATATTTGCATATAGGCCACGCCAAGGCGATTACCATAGATTTCGCCACTGCCGAGAAATACGGCGGCAAGTGCAATCTTCGCTTTGACGATACCAACCCCGTAAAAGAGGATGTTGAGTATATAGAGGCTATCAAAGAAGATATAAAATGGCTCGGTTTCCATTGGGACAATGTATATTTTGCTTCTGATTACTTTGATTTTCTTTACGAATGTGCCTTAAAGCTTATCGACAAAGGTCTTGCCTATGTTGACGAAAGCAGTCCGGACGAAATCCGTGAAATGCGGGGCACACTTACCGAAGCGGGCAAGGAAAGCCCATACAGAAACCGCCCTATAGAAGAAACCAAGGACCTTTTCCGCCGTATGACCGAGGGCGAATTTGACAACGGCGCTATGGTATTAAGGGCTAAAATCGATATGTCCTCTTCAAACCTTAATATGCGTGACCCGATTATCTACCGCATTATGAAGGCGACCCACCACCGCACGGGGGACAAGTGGTGCGTTTATCCCATGTACGATTTTGCCCACCCGCTAAGCGACGCTAAAGAAGGCGTCACCCACTCCCTTTGCTCCCTTGAGTTTGAAAACCACCGCCCGCTTTACAACTGGTTTTTAGAGATGTTGGGTATTCCCACCCCGCCCCGTCAGATTGAGTTTGCACGAATGAATGTAAACTACACACTTACAAGTAAGCGCAAGTGCCTAAAGCTTGTAAACGACGGTCTTGTTTCGGGCTGGGACGACCCGAGGATGGCTACAATCTGCGGTATGAGACGGCGCGGCTACCCCGCAAAGGCAATCCGTGATTTTGTTGAAAAAATCGGGGTTTCAAAGGCATACAGCGTAATTGATTACGCCCTGCTCGAGTCCTGTGTGCGGGATTACTTAAATGAGAATGCCCAGCGTGCTATGGCGGTTTTGCGCCCCCTTAAGGTCATAATTGACAATTACCCTGAGGGTAAAACCGAGGAAATCCCCGTTGATATTAACCCTGCAAAGCCCGAGCTCGGCAAGCGTTCTGTAACCTTTTCCAAGGAAATATTTATTGAGCAGGACGACTTTATGTTAGACCCTCCGGGAAAATATTTCCGTCTCTGCCCCACAAAGGAAGTACGCCTGAAGGGCGCATATTACATTAAATATGCTTCACATGAAATTGATGGAAACGGCAACATAACCGCTGTACACTGCACTTATGACCCCGAAAGCTTCGGCGGCGAAACACCTGACGGCAGAAAGGTTAAGGGTACGCTTCATTGGGTAAACGCCGAAGACTGCTTTGATTGCGAGGTTAGGCTTTATGACCGCCTTTTCAATGTTCCCAATCCCAGCGATGAAGAGGGCGTTTCCTCCTTTGCGGATAATCTTAACCCCGATTCACTTACCGTCCTTAAAGGCTGTAAGCTTGATAATTCCCTTAAAGGCGTTAAGGCGGGCGAAACCTTCCAGTTTATGAGACAGGGCTATTTCTGCGTAGACCCTGACAGCAACGAGGGAAAAACCGTCTTTAACCGCACGGTTGCCCTTAAGGACTCATTTGCGAAAAAGGCATAAGCTATGACTGTTAAAGATATTTTTAATTTTCTAAACAAAAAATTCCCCTCCGACACGGCCTGCGATTTTGATAATGTGGGTCTGCTAGTCGGCGACCCTGAAGCAGAAGTTGAAAAGGCTGTTGTCGCCCTTGACTGCACCCCGAGCGCAATTAATACCGCCGTAAATAAGGGTGCACAGCTTATAATAACCCACCATCCTATAATATTTAACCCGCTAAAACAGGTTTTAGCGGGTAGTGCGGTTTATGAGGTTATAAAAAACGGTATTTCTGTGATTTCTGTGCACACTAACCTTGATGTCGGTGTGGGCGGCGTAAACGATTGCCTCTCCTCTGTCCTGTCACTTAATAATGTATCAAAGGTTGCGGCTGAAGATGGGTATTTGCTTAATATCGGTGCGCTTACCTCTCCCCTTTATCCCGATGATTTAGCGGTATATATTAAAGAAAAGCTCGGCGGAGCGGTAAAGTATTTCGGAGCTGATAAGGCGATTAAGCGAGTTTTGCTCTGCTCAGGCAGCGGCGGTTCATATCTTGTAGATGCTGTAAAGCACAGCTGTGACGCACTTATTACCTCCGATGTTAAGCATAATCAGTTCCTTGACGCCCAGCGTCTCGGTATTTCGCTTTTTGATGCGGGACACTTCGAAACCGAAGATGTAGTAACCGAGCCTTTAAAACTGCTTTTGCAGGCGGAATTTCCTAATATTTATTTTACTGCTGACCATTCATATAGAATCAACTACATAATATAGGGACGGCGTTCCGCTCGCCTTTAATTACATAATATGCTAAAACAGCTCGCTCATCAGAGCGAGCTGTTTTGTTATACATTGTGAAAATAATCATATACCTTTTGCGCGGTGCGGGAGTTCATAGAAGGTGCGGTGCAAAGCTCCTCAACGGTGGCATTCTTAATTGCCGATACGGTTTTAAAATGCTTTAAGAGAGCTGTGGCACGGGCTTTTCCTATCCCCTCAATCTCCAAAAGCTCGGAATTAAGCATAGCCTTACTGCGCCTGTTTTTGTGATAGCCTATCGTAAAGCGGTGCACCTCGTCCTGAATTCCTGTTATAAAGGTAAAGGCGGCACGGTTTGATTTAATTGATATATCCCCGCCTTCTGCCGCAATAGCACGGGTGCGGTGCTTTGAGTCCTTAACCATACCGAATACAGGGACGGTTATATTATGCTTTTGCAGAACGGGAGCCACTGCCGACATCTGCCCTAACCCGCCGTCAAGCAGTATTAAATCGGGTAAGACCGAAAATCCTTCGTCTTCACCTTTTTCATATTCTGTAAATCTGCGATCAAGCACCTCCGCCATAGAGCGGAAATCGTCCTGACCGACAAAGGATTTAATTTTAAAGCGCTTGTAAGCGGGCTTAAAGGGCCTGCCGTCTTTGTAGACAATCATACCCGCTACATTTTCGCTACCTGCCGTATTGGAAATATCGTAGGACTCAATATATCTCGGTGCGGTGGGAAGACCTAAAAGCCTGGCAAGCTCATCAAGTACCGATATTTCCCTGCCGGTGCGTTCGGTTTTTTCCGAAATATTTTCGGCGGCATTAGCAAGGCACATATCAAGCACTGCCTTCTGCTCCCCCTGCTTTGGATTGATAAAGCCCACCTTATGACCTGATTTTTCGGTAAGCCAACGCTCGGTTAAAGAAAAATCGGAATCGGTATCGATCAAAATTCTCGGCGGAATATCGGTTTTATCGGAATAATAGCGGTGTAAAAACTCCGCATAAAGACTCTCTCTGTCCGAAACGCCTTCTATTATAAAATGTTGCTTGTCAGAAAGTCGGTAGTTCCTGAAAACAATTACCTCCACACAGGCGGTCTCGCCTATAAGTGCAGACGCAATAACATCCTCCGACCTATACTGTGCTCTTACAACCTTTTGTTTCTCGCGGATTTTGTTTATCGCATTAATGCGGTCCCGTAGTTTTGCTGCGGTTTCAAACTGTAAATTTTCCGCCGCTTCAAGCATCTTTGTATTTAATTTTTCTACAGTCTCCCCGTCCGAATCGCCGTGCTTGATAAAATCTACAGCGGAATTAACCGTTTCGAGGTATTCACCGAGCGAAATTTTACCCCGACAAGGGGCATCGCACAGCCCGATATGATAGTTAAGGCAGGGCTTTGAAGGTTTGTCAAAGCTCCTTGTGCAGTCAGGAAGCTTGAAAATTTTGCGTGCCTCGTCCACCGTTTCCTTTACAACATACGAAGATGAATATGGGCCTATAAACTCCCCGTTTTTATCAACTGACTTCGCCGTAGTAAGCTTTTTCCACCTATCTGCGGTTATTTTAATATAGGAATAACCCTTATCGTCCTTGAGCAAAATGTTATACTTAGGCTGGTTTTGCTTTATAAGGGAGTTTTCGAGAATAAGTGCCTCAAACTCGCTGTCACACAAAATACACTCAAAATCATCGACATTGGAAACCATACGTCTTACCTTTTCGGTGTGCATGTTTCCGCTGCCGAAATACTGGGTAACACGGTTTTTAAGCGCCTTCGCCTTACCAATATATATGATAGAGCCGTTCTTATCCTTCATTATATAAACCCCCGCCGTCAGCGGAAGTCGATTGGCTTTTGCCTTAAGCTCAGTTAACTTTTCTTGGTTGGCATAATAATTCACTAAATCACCTAAACATTTAAAATGAATATTTAAAGGCGAAGTCAATATATCAGATGTTAATTTTTCTAAACAATTTTTATTAACAAATGAGCATACTGTCGCCGAAACTAAAAAATCTGTATTTTTCCTTAACGGCAGTATTGTAGGCGTTCATTGTGTTTTCATAGCCTGCAAAGGCAGAAACAAGCATTATAAGGGTGCTCTCGGGCAGATGGAAGTTAGTAATTAGCGCATCTATCGCCTTAAATTCATAACCGGGATAAATAAATATATCTGTATCTCCCGAGCAGGTGCAAATTTTGCCGTACTGCTTGGCGCAGCTTTCAAGGGTTCTGCAGGATGTAGTGCCAACGCAAATAACCCTGCCGCCGTTTTTCTTGGTACTGTTAATAGTTTCTGCGGCCGCTTGCGGAATATAATAGTGCTCCGAGTGCATTTTATGGTCGGTTATCTCCTCGACCTTTACGGGCCTGAATGTGCCTAAGCCCACATGTAGGGTTACATAGGCGATATTGACACCCAAATTTTTAATTTCGCTAAGCATTTCATTGGTGAAATGCAGCCCCGCTGTAGGAGCGGCGGCAGATCCCGCCTCATTTGAGTATACCGTCTGGTAACGCTCCTTGTCCTCTAGCTTTTCCTTTATATAGGGCGGGAGCGGCATTTGACCGACCTCGTCAAGTACAGCGAAGAAATCCCCTTCACAGGAAAACTCTATCATACGGTTGCCGTCTGGAAGGACATCTGTGACAGTAGCGTTAAGCTTATCCGAAAACTTAAATCTATACCCAGTCTTAGCCTTTTTACCCGGTCCCGCAAGACATTCCCAAAGCTTATTGCCGTGCTGACGGAGGAGTACAAACTCCACAACCGCACCCGTATCCACTCTAACACCGTAAAGCCTTGCCGGGAGAACTCGGGTATCATTAAGTACAAGGCAATCGCCTTTTTTAAGAAATTTCGGCAAATCGTAAAAATGATTATGGGAAATTTTTCCTTCGGTTTTTGATAAAACCATAAGCCTTGAGGAATTCCTGGGCTCTAAGGGTGTTTGCGCTATAAGCTCCTCCGGTAAATCATAAAAAAAATCACTTGTTTTCATAATAATATAAAACTTTCCTTCATTTTTTGCATAAAATAAATTGACAAACATTATTTGTAATGTTATGATAAATGGTAAAAGAATATGCAGCAAACACAATTCTTTTACCTTACGGTTTAATTATATTGCAGTTTTCAATATATATCAAGCCTAAATTTGCAAATATGTTTGCGAAAGGGATGTTTTACTAATGAAAAAATACAATGTAGGTATCATCGGAGCTACGGGAATGGTGGGTCAGCGCTTTGCGCTTTTGCTCCACGACCATCCTTGGTTTAATGTCACAGCCCTTGCGGCAAGCTCGTCTTCTGCGGGCAAAACCTATGAAGAGGCAATCGGCAGTCGTTGGGCTATGAAGGCTACTATACCTGAGAATTTAAAGAATATGGTCGTTTTTGATGCAGAGGCAGATATTGATAAAATCACCGAAGCGGTTGATTTTGTCTTCTGCGCTGTTAATATGAAAAAGGACGAAATCAAGGCTCTTGAGGAAAAATACGCAAAGCACGAGTGCCCTGTTATATCAAACAACAGCGCTCACCGCTTTACACCCGATGTGCCGATGATTATTCCAGAAATCAACGCTGACCATGCTGAGATTATAAATGCTCAGAGAAAGAGACTCGGCACAAAGCGCGGTTTTATTGCGGTTAAGTCCAACTGCTCGCTTCAAAGCTATGTTCCCGCTCTTTATCCACTTGATGAAAAGTACGGAATTGAAAAGGTACTCGTATGCACCTATCAGGCAATTTCCGGTGCGGGCAAAACCTTTGAACGCTGGCCTGAAATGGTAGACAATGTAATACCCTACATCGGCGGCGAGGAAGAAAAGAGTGAAAAAGAGCCCCTTAAGATTTGGGGTAAGATTGAAAATGGCGAGATTGTACCCGCAAATAACCCGAAATTTACTGCGCAGTGCATTCGTGTGCCCGTTTCCGACGGTCACCTAGCCGCTGTATTCGTTGATTTTAAGAACAAGCCCTCAAAGGACGAAATAATTGATATTTGGAACAGCTATTCAGGCGAGCCGCAGGCGCTCTCCCTTCCCCATGCTCCCAATCAGTTCCTCCATTATTATACCGAGGACGATATGCCCCAGACAAAGCTCTGCCGTGATTTAGAAGGCGGTATGGCAGTTTCTGTAGGCAGACTTCGTGAGGATACTCAGTATGACTATAAGTTTGTTTGTGTTTCTCACAACACTTTAAGAGGAGCAGCAGGCGGTGCTGTGCTGTTGGCGGAGCTTCTTTGCGCCAAAGGCTGGATAGACTGATTCACTTTTAAAAGGAGTGGTCTTTTATGAAAAAAAGAATTTTCACGGGAGCCGCAACTGCGCTTATCACCCCAATGAATGAAGACGGCAGCGTTAATTTCAGCCGCCTTACCTCCCTTGTTGACGAGCAGATAAAGGGCGGCATTGACGCCCTTGTTATCTGTGGAACCACGGGGGAAAAATCCACCCTCGGCTATGATGAGCATGTAAAGGTCATTGAGACCGCCGCAAAGGCAAACGGCGGCAGAGTTCCGCTTATTGCGGGTACGGGAAGTAACGATACTGTTTATTCTGTAGGTTTATGCGCCGATGCTGAAAAAGCGGGCGCTGACGCCTTTTTAATGGTCACCCCTTATTACAACAAAACCTCACAACGCGGTCTTGTAGCCCACTATAATTATATAGCAGACCGTGTAAACAAGCCGATTATTCTTTACAATGTGCCCTCCCGTACAGGGGTTGCGATTAAACCTGAAACATATAAGGAGCTATCAAAGCACCCGAATATTGTGGCTACTAAAGAAGCCAACGGCGACCTTGCTGCGATTGCTAAAACCCGTTATTTATGCGGCGATGACCTTGATTTTTATTCAGGTAACGATGACCAAACGGTTCCGATTATGTCTTTAGGCGGTATCGGCGTTATTTCGGTAATGTCAAACTTCCTGCCCAAAGTTATGCACGAAATATGTGCCGAATATTTAAACGGCAACACCGCAAGGGCGGCGGAGCTTCAAATTAAGTACACAGGGCTTATGAACGCCCTTTTCAGCGATGTAAACCCCATACCGGTTAAGGCGGCTATGAATCTTTTGAGTCTTAACGCAGGACCCTGCAGACTGCCGCTTTATCCAATGGAAGAAAAGGCGCTTGAAAACCTAAAATCAAAGCTCCGAGAGTGTGGTTGTCTGTAAAAAAAATTCCATAAAGTTCAGGATGTGAAATAAATGATAAAGGCTATTCTTTGCGGTGCTTCGGGAAAAATGGGAGGCTTTGTTGCCGCCGCCGCCGAGGCTGACGGAGGATTAGAAATTGCAGTGGGTGTTGATAAAATCAATAATGGTGAAAATTTCCCTATTTTCTCCTCTTTTGCCGATATAAATTTAGAAGCAGATGTTATTATAGATTTTTCAAACCCTGCCTTGCTTGACGATTTACTTAATTATGCGGTAAAGACCAATACACCCGCTGTAATTGCAACCACAGGCTACAGTGATACACAGATTGAAAAAATCAAAACTGCGGCTGAAAAAGTGCCGATTTTCTTCACGTTTAATATGTCCCTGGGCGTAAATCTTATAGCCAGCCTTGCAAAAAAGGCGGCGCAGATTTTGGGGGACGGCTTTGATATTGAGATTATCGAAAAGCATCACAACCAAAAGCTTGATGCGCCGTCAGGTACTGCTATAATGCTTGCAAATGCCGTTAATTCGGTTTTTGATGATAAGCTTAATTACGAATATGACCGCCACTCGGTACGCCGTAAAAGGCCTAAAAACGAGATTGGTATACATTCTGTACGGGGCGGCACAATCGTAGGCGAGCACGATGTTATCTTTGCAGGTCACGATGAGCTTATAACAATTTCCCACTCTGCACAGTCTAAGGAAGTTTTCGCTGTGGGCTCTGTGCGTGCCGCAAAATTCCTTTACGGCAAAAAGGCGGGACTGTACGATATGAACAGTATGATGTCCTTTGAGTAAGAATTTAATACTATGTTAAAGAATAAAACGGTCAGCAATTATGCTGACCGTTTATAATATTACCCAGCCTTTTTTAATGCTTCTATTCCTTGCGCGGTTTCGAGCATATTCTCTGCAAATATACCGTAGCCCTTGGTGGGGTCATCGACAAGGACGTGGATTACGGCTCCAATCGGCTTTCCGTTTTGGATAATGGGACTACCCGACACGAGTGTGTCAAGTGGGATACAACAACTTT
This sequence comes from Clostridiaceae bacterium, assembly GCA_904501875.1. Taxonomy (GTDB): domain Bacteria; phylum Bacillota; class Clostridia; order Oscillospirales; family Acutalibacteraceae; genus UBA737. Next base: position 15,175 of record CAJGCQ010000015.1, read on the forward strand.
TTTTGAGCGATTTTTAACCTGTTCTTACCCCAAAATGCTCATTTTAGCTTGAAAATGAGTAAATTTCAGCCTTCGGAATA
>CAJGCQ010000016.1 GCA_904501875.1 Clostridiaceae bacterium
GACCTTAAATTCGGCAGAACGGTTCATTCCCTTATTACGGCGCTTTCCCGTTATACAGGGGTAAGATTTGTGCTAATTTCACCCAACGAGCTTAAATTGCCGAGCTATGTAAAGGATACGCTTAAAGATAAAGGTATCCACTATACCGAGACCGACCGCCTTGAAAATTCCCTTAAAGACCTTGACATACTTTATATGACCCGTGTTCAAAGGGAGCGTTTTTTTAACGAGGAAGATTATCTGAGGCTTAAGGATACATACATTTTAACCCCCGAAAAGCTGAAAAACGCAAATGAGAATATGAAGATACTCCACCCGCTGCCGAGGGTTAATGAGATAAGCGTTGCGGTCGACAGCGACCCCCGTGCCTGCTACTTTAAGCAGGTGCTGTACGGCAAATATATGCGAATGGCGTTAATTTTAATGCTTTTGGAGATAGAAGAATGAATATTGATTCAATTAAAAACGGAATTGTTATAGACCATATAACCGCAGGCAAGGGAATGGAGATTTACAAGCTTTTGGGTCTTGACAGTCTTGACTGCTCGGTTGCGCTTATTAAAAATGTTGCAAGCCGTAAAATGGGTAAAAAGGACATTATAAAAATCGATTCTGACTTTGATGTTGATACCGATATTTTAGGCTTTGTAGATCCCGATGTTACGGTTAATATTATTAAGGACGGCAAGACTGCCGAAAAAAAGACTATTGGACTTCCCGAAAGGCTTACAAATGTACTTGTCTGCAAGAATCCTCGCTGTATTTCTGTGACCGAGCAGGAGCTGCCGCAGATTTTCAAATTAACCGATAGAGAACGCCGAGTTTACCGCTGTTTATACTGCGAAACAAAGGCGAAATAAATCATATTTTGGCGAAAAGTAAGGCGCTTATTAAAAAGCGTCTTATTTTTTTAAATATCGGACATAATTCTCTCATTTTTGCGCCTATTTAGTCATATAATTTTGTATAGCGGCAATGCCGAATGTATAAAAAGAAAGGTGACAAAAATAATGAACGGTTTTTATCCGGAAGGCTATTTAGGAAGTATAATTGAAAGAGGAAAGGTATTTACTCCGACACAGCTTGCCGAAGCGCAGTCAAGACAGACTGTGCTTGAGGCTGTAGTCACAATGTGTGATGCGGCGCATAATCTTATTGTGGACCTGGGCTGTGTTAAGGGAATTATTCCCAGAGACGAGGGGGCTATCGGCATTTCGGACGGCTCCACCCGAGATATTGCTCTGATTTCCCGTGTCGGCAAGCCTGTCTGCTTTGTTATAACCAAGCTTTGCACAGATGAGAGCGGCAAGCTTTATGCCCTGCTTTCCCGCAAAAAGGCGCAGCAGCTTTGCAAAAATTACTTAATCACCCAGCGTAAAATCGGAGATATAATAGAGGCTAAGGTTACCCACCTTGAGTCCTTTGGAGCGTTTTGCGATATAGGCTGCGGAAACATTGCACTTTTACCTATTGACGCCATTTCGGTTTCCCGTATTTCCCACCCGTCTGATAGGTTTACTGTGGGGGATAGCATTAGGGCTATCATAAAAAGCATAGCTGAGGATGGTAAAATCACTCTCTCCCACAAGGAGCTTTTAGGCACTTGGGAGGAAAATGCCGCCCTTTTCTCGGCGGGGCAGACCGTGACGGGGGTTGTAAGGAGTATTGAGGATTACGGCATTTTTGTGGAATTAACTCCTAATCTTGCGGGGCTTGCAGAACCGAGAGAGGATGTTTTTATAGGTCAAAAGGCCAGCGTTTATATAAAGAGCATAATAAGGGAGAAAATGAAGATTAAACTTATTATTATTGACAGCTTTGATAATGCCTATTCACCCGAAATAAAATATTTTTATACGGGGGATACACTTGAAAACTGGGACTATTCCCCCCAGGACTGCTGTAAGCGCATTTCCACAAGGTTTTGCGGGTAAACGCCGTGTATTTTTAAAAGGCTTCCATAAAGGAAGTCTTTTTTTAAGGTGCTTGCCGAAACGGCAAAGCAACCGCTTGAGCCCTTGGAGCTTGTTTGCCCCGGTGAAGTGCCGCTTTTTGAAAAGTACGACGAGTTCGTCCTGCCCGAGCTTTAAAAAAGGGATTTGCTTACAGAATTTTGGATATTAAGGGAATGAAAAACCGAATTTCTCAGTGGGACAGGCAATTTAATATCTTTTAAAAACTTTTTTGCTTTAAAGTGTTGACAAATTTTTCAAAGGGTGATATAATAACTGAAAATTGAATAAAAAACGCAATGATGCGGAGCAGTAGGCGTTTAATTTCGTCTTACAGAGAGATGCCGGTTGGTGCAAGGCATTGAGGAAGAAATGCCGAACTCACCGCGGAGCGGCTGCCTGAAATCCTTTGAGAGTAGTAGCAGACGGGAACTCCCGTAATAGAGTTAAGATGTATAGGGCATCTGAGTGCACCGTTCTGTAATGAACGGTGAAAAAGAGTGGTACCGCGGAAGAATAGGATTTTGTAATTTAACGCTTTCGTCTCTTTTCGTTATCAGCGGATAGCAAAGAGGCGAGGGCGCTTTTTTGCTATAGGTGCCATAGGTGCTATAGGTTTAATAGGAGGTTATCTTTTTATGAACGGAGAAAAAATGACAGGCGCACGCATTGTCATTGAAACCCTTATAGAGCAGGGCGTTACCGATGTTTTCGGTTATCCCGGCGGTCAGGTACTTAATATTTATGATGAGCTTTATAAGGCAAGTGATAGGCTTAACCATTATCTTGCCGCCCACGAGCAGGGCGCGTCCCACGCAGCGGACGGTTATTCCCGTGTTACGGGCAAGGTGGGCGTTGTAATTGCAACTTCAGGCCCGGGGGCTACAAACCTTGTAACAGGTATCGCTACCGCAATGCTCGATTCAATACCTATGGTTGCAATAACGGGTAATGTTCCCACCACACTTATAGGTAAGGACAGCTTTCAGGAGATTAACATTACAGGAATAACACTTCCGATTACAAAGCACAACTATTTTGTAAGCGATGTAACAGAGCTTGCGGATACTATAAGGGAAGCGTTCCAGATTGCAAAGTCGGGAAGACCGGGACCCGTGCTTATAGATATCCCGAAGGATGTTCAGATAGCCGAGTGCGACTTTGAAAATAAGGGAATTGTTCCCTTTGCCGAGCAGGAAAAAGCCCCCGATAGTGACATCGACCGTGCAGTAGAGCTTATAGGTAAGGCGAAAAGACCCTACATATATATAGGCGGCGGTGCCGCAGGCGAGGGTATGACAAACGATATTAAGGCACTCGCCGAAAAGATTGATGGCTATATCGGCTGTACCTTTATGGGGCTTTCGGCTCTGCCCAACTCTTATGAGCGGTTTCTCGGTATGCAGGGTATGCACGGCAAGTACGCCTCGTCTATGGCCAATAAGGAAGCGGACCTTATAATCGGGATCGGCGTTCGCTTTAGCGATAGGGCGACGGGTAACACCGCAAAATACTGCAAAAAAGCCAAAATCATTCAGCTTGATACCGACCTTTCGGAGATTAATAAAAATGTCAAGGTTGATGTGGGCATAATAGGCGATATTGTATCCTCGCTTTCAAGAATACTTGAAAAATGCGAAAAGCAAAGCCACCCCGAATGGAACGAAAAGGTAGCTGCACTTAAAGCCAAGGGCAAGGAAATAAGCGATGAAAACGAGGCGGCGGACGAATATTCCCTTACCCCTAAAAAGATGTTTGATATTATAAATGCTGTCAAGGATGAAAACACAGTTATCGCTACAGATGTAGGTCAGCACCAGATGTGGGCGGCACAGTATACAGATTTTGAAAGAACCCGCCGTTTCGCTTCAAGCGGAGGACTCGGCACTATGGGTTACGGCTTAGGCGCAGCGATAGGTGCCCAGATAGCGTCGGGCGACCGCACAGTGCTTATAACAGGGGACGGAAGCTTTGGAATGAACTTAAACGAGCTTGCAACCGCCGTTACATATAATACTCCCGTTGCGATAGTTATTATGGATAACGGAGTGCTGGGAATGGTGCGCCAATGGCAGACCCTTTTCTACGGTAAGCGTTATTCAAATACGGTGCTTGGCAGAAAGACCGATTTTGTAAAGCTTGCGGATGCTTTCGGTTTGCCGGGCGAGCTTGTGGCTACCCCCGAGGAGTTTGAGGCTGCCTTTAAGCGGGCTATGACCCATAACGGGCCCTACCTTATAGATGCGGTTATCGGTAAGGACGAATTTGTACTTCCTATGCTGCCGCCGGGCGGCTCTATTGAAGATATGATTACTTCAAAGGAGGATGCGAGCAAATGAAAAGATTTGTAATTGCGGCTCTGGTCGAAAACAAATACGGCGTGCTAACAAGGGTTTCGGGTCTCTTTATGAGAAAGGGTTTTAATATTGACTCTTTGACTGTCGGCGAAACTGATAACCCCGAGTTTTCCCGAATTACCGTCACCTTAAAAGGGGACGATTACGCAAGGGAACAGCTTATTAACCAGCTTAAGAAGCTTCATAATGTAAAAAATGTGGAGTTGCTCCAAGATGAACAGACGGTTGAAAGAGAGCTTATGCTTGTAAAGGTTAAAAATTCCCCCGAAAACCGTAGTGAGGTAATGGCGGCTTCCGAAATTTACAGAGCCAAGGTTATCGACTACAACCCCGAGTCCCTATGCGTTGAGGTTACGGGCGAGCCTTCAAAAATCAACGCCTTTATAAATGTTGTAAAGCCTCTCGGTATAATCGAGCTTTGCCGAACCGGCGTTGTTGCCCTTGAAAGAGGACGTAGTATCATTTAATAAAAAATTATATATTATTTCAAAGGAGTAATTTATTATGCAGAAAATTTATTATCAACAGGACTGTAATTTAGCTAAGCTTAACGGCAAAACCGTTGCAATTATCGGCTACGGCTCACAGGGTCACGCCCACGCTTTAAACCTTAAGGATTCGGGCGTAGATGTAATCGTAGGTCTTTATAAGGGCTCTAAGAGCTGGGCTAAGGCTGAGTCTCAGGGTCTTATGGTTATGACCGCCGCCGAAGCCGCCGCTAAGGCAGACATTATAATGATTCTTATTAACGATGAAAAGCAGGCAAAGCTTTATAAGGAGAGCATTGAGCCCAACCTTACTGAGGGCAAGACCCTTGCTTTTGCCCACGGCTTCAACATTCACTTTGGCTGCATTAAGCCGCCCAAGAATGTCAATGTTATTATGATTGCTCCTAAGGGCCCCGGCCACACCGTTCGCAGTGAGTATCAGGTGGGCAAGGGTGTTCCCTGCCTTGTAGCGGTTGAGCAGGACGCAACCGGCGACGCACTTGAAATCGGCCTTGCTTATGCACTTGGTATCGGCGGTGCCCGTGCAGGCGTGCTTGAGACCACCTTCCGCACCGAGACTGAAACCGATTTGTTCGGCGAGCAGGCAGTTCTCTGCGGCGGCGTTTGCGCCCTTATGCAGGCTGGTTTTGAGACCCTTGTTGAGGCAGGCTATGACCCCAGAAACGCTTACTTCGAGTGTATTCACGAAATGAAGCTTATAGTTGACCTTATTTACCAGAGCGGCTTTGAGGGTATGCGTTACTCTATCTCCAACACCGCTGAATACGGTGACTATATCACAGGTCCTAAGGTTATCACCGAGGACACTAAGAAGGCTATGAAGAAGATACTTTCTGACATTCAGGACGGTACCTTTGCTAAGGACTTCCTGCTTGATATGTCCGACGCAGGCTCACAGGTTCACTTTGGTGCAATGCGTAAATTAGCCTCAGAGCATCCCTCCGAGAAGGTCGGTAAGGAAATCAGAAAGCTTTACAGCTGGAGTGACGAGGACAAGCTCATCAATAACTAATTGAGGAGAACCGATATGGTTAAGGATAGAATAGTTGACGGGGCGCACAACGCTCCCCACCGCAGTCTCTACCACGCCTTGGGACTTACAAAGGAGGAGCAGGCAAGACCGCTTATAGGTATTGTCAGCTCCTATAACGAGATAGTCCCCGGACATATTAACCTTGACAAAATTGTTGAGGCGGTAAAAATTGGGGTTGCAATGGCGGGCGGAACGCCTATAGTATTCCCCGCAATCGCCGTTTGTGACGGTATTGCAATGGGTCACACGGGAATGAAGTACTCCCTTATCACCCGTGATTTAATCGCCGATTCCACCGAGGCTATGGTATTGGCCCACGGCTTTGACGGTCTTGTTATGGTGCCTAACTGCGATAAGAATGTGCCTGGTCTTTTAATGGCGGCGGCAAGGGTTAATATCCCCACCGTCTTCGTAAGCGGCGGACCTATGCTTGCAGGCAGGGTTGAGGGCAAAAAAACCAGTCTTTCGAGTATGTTTGAGGCGGTAGGCTCTTATAAAGCGGGCAAGATTGATGAAGAACAGCTTTGCGTATGTGAGGAAAACACCTGCCCCACCTGCGGCTCCTGCTCGGGAATGTATACCGCAAACTCTATGAACTGCCTGACCGAGGTTTTAGGTATGGGACTAAAGGGCAACGGCACAATCCCTGCAGTTTATTCCGCAAGAATTGAGCTTGCCAAGCACGCAGGTATGAAGGTAATGGAGCTTGTAGAGAAGAACATCCGCCCACGGGACATTATGACCGAAGCGGCTATTAAAAATGCCCTTACCGCCGATATGGCGCTGGGCTGTTCCACAAACAGTATGCTTCATCTGCCCGCAATCGCCAACGAGTGCGGAGTGGAGTTTAACCTTGATATGGCAAACGAGATAAGCGAAAAAACCCCCAACCTTTGCCACTTAGCCCCGGCAGGACGCACCTATATGGAGGATCTAAATGAGGCGGGCGGAGTTTACGCAGTACTTAAAGAGCTTACTAAATTAGGACTTCTCGACACAAGCGTTATGACCTGTACGGGTAAAACCTTGGGCGAGAATATTGAAAATGCCGTAAATAAGGATAGCGAGACTATCCGCACGGTCGAAAACCCCTATTCAAAAACAGGCGGCATTGCAGTACTCAGAGGTAATATTGCGCCCGACGGCTGTGTTGTAAAGCGCAGTGCCGTTGCCCCCGAAATGCTGGTTCACGAAGGCCCCGCAAAGGTTTACGACAGCGAGGAAGAGGCAATAGCCGCTATATATGCGGGCAAGATAGAAAAGGGCGATGTTGTGGTTATCCGCTATGAAGGCCCTGCGGGAGGCCCCGGTATGAGGGAAATGCTTTCTCCCACCTCTGCTATTGCGGGAATGGGACTTGATAAGGATGTAGCCCTTATTACAGACGGCCGTTTTTCGGGCGCTACAAGGGGGGCCAGCATCGGCCACATTTCACCTGAGGCTGTAAGCGGCGGAATAATTGCCTATGTAAAGGAAGGGGACATTATTTCAATCAATATCCCCGAGTACTCGATTGAATTAAAGGTTTCAGGTGAGGAAATCGAGCAACGCAAAAAGACAATGGAAATTAAGCGCAAAACCGATATCGGCGGTGCGCTCGCCAGATATGCAGCACAGGTAAGCTCTGCCGATAAGGGCGCAGTTATTAACAAATTCAAGGGATAAGGTGTAAACAATGACCGAACAGGAGGCAAAAAGACTTGCGTGCGGGCTTTCGGCTCTAAGCGTATTCAGGGGAATATTAAAATATAATACAATGAGTGCGTTTATCGGGCTTTTAAGCACGGACGGCGGAGCTTTGGAAAAGCTTAAGATGTTCGGTGAGTTTGTTTATTCCCTTGCAGACGACAATTATTGCTTTTCGGACTTTCTGTGCCGCTCTGTCTTTTCTGACGAAAACAGATACATAATTTCGGCGGCACAGAAGACCGAAATTTCCGAGAGTCTCAAAAACAATGCAAAAAGGGAGCTTGAAATTTTTTCAAGACTTACCGAGCTTGATGCTAATGACCTTTGCGGAAATTTGGATTTTGACGGATATATTCCGCAGTTTGGTAATAATAAAACCGATTTTGTAAAGATATATGAAGAGAGACTCAACAATGTTGAAAAATACGGCTACGGCATTTTTGCAACGGCTAAAATGTTCAGAGTTTCGGGTGAAGAGATACTACCTGTAAAATCAGCCGACAGCACCTCCCTTACGGAATTTGTGGGCTATGAGGAGGAGCGGAAGAGGGTATTTGAAAACACCCGAGCTTTATGTGAGGGCAGACCCGCCGCAAACACCCTTTTGTGCGGTGATGCGGGAACGGGCAAGTCCTCAACAGTAAAGGCCTGCGCCAACTACTTTGCGGATTACGGGGTAAGGCTTATTGAGCTTAGAAAGGACCAGCTTTTAAGTCTTTCTTATATAATGGGGCGCATTGCCGAAAATCCCCTTAAATTTATAATTTTTATCGACGATTTATCTTTTAATAAAAACGACGACAGCTTTAGTATGCTTAAAGCCGCCCTGGAAGGCTCGGCTTCGGCAAAGGCGGATAACGCTGTTATTTACGCTACAAGCAACCGCCGCCATATCGTTAAGGAAAGCTTTTCGGATAGAGAGGGCAGTGACGATATCCACCACAGTGATACCGTACAGGAGCTGATGTCCCTATCCGATCGATTCGGACTCACCGTTTATTTTGAAAAGCCTAATAAGGCGCTTTATCTTGAGATTATCCACTCTCTTGCCAGGAAGAACGAAATTAAGCTTGATTTGAAGGAGCTTGATATTAAGGCGGAGGCTTTTGCCCTAAGCCGAGGCAGCCGTTCTCCCCGTGCGGCAGAGCAGTTTATAAATAGTTTGTTGTGAGGTAAAAACCATGGAAGAACTAACCCTTGATAATGTGTACAAAGCAAGATTTGCTTTAAAGGATGTGGCGATACAGACCGACATTTTGTATGCGCCGAAGTTAGCTAAGGGAACCGAGCTTTACTTAAAAACCGAAAATTTGCAGATAACAGGCTCTTTTAAGGTGCGGGGCGCATACTATAAAATGTCAAAGCTAAGCCCCGAAGAAAAAAAGAGGGGAGTAATAGCCTGCTCGGCGGGGAACCATGCGCAGGGCGTGGCGCTTGCCGCACAGAAGAACGGCATTAAGTCGGTTATCTGTTTACCTGATACCGCCCCCATTTCCAAGGTAGAGGCAACCAAAAGCTACGGAGCGGAGGTTTGCCTTGTGGAGGGCGTTTATGATGATGCATACCAAAAGGCATTAGAGCTTCGTGACGAGAAGGGCTACACCTTTATTCACCCTTTTAATGACCCTGATGTAATTGCGGGTCAGGGAACTATCGCCTTAGAGCTTGCAGAACAGCTGCCTGATATGGACGCAGTAATAGTGCCTATCGGCGGCGGCGGGCTTATTTCGGGTGTTGCTTATACCATAAAGAGCCTCAACCCCAACATTAAGGTGTACGGCGTTCAGGCTTCGGGCGCACCCTCAATGCTCAACTCCATTCACGATGAGCATATAGAAAGGCTTGATTCGGTATCTACCATAGCCGACGGTATTGCGGTTAAGGAGCCGGGCACACTCACATATGATATTTGTTCAAAATATGTTGATGAAATCGTAACGGTTACAGATGATGAAATCTCTGCGGCAATTTTAGCCCTTATGGAACAGCATAAGCTTGTAACAGAGGGTGCGGGAGCTGTTGCAGTTGCGGCGGCGATGTTCGGAAAGGTTGACCTCAAGGGCAAAAAGACAGTATGCCTGCTTTCAGGCGGAAATATTGATGTTACTATACTTTCCCGTGTTATCACAAGAGGACTGTTAATGTCGGGCAGACATTGTCAGTTAATGATAGAGCTTGTTGATAAGCCGGGTCAGCTTATGACCGTTTCCCGTATTGTAGCAGAGCAGGGGGGTAATGTTATCTCGGTGCATCACGAGCATTCAAACGAGGGCTCCCTTGTTAACGGCTGTTATTTAAGGCTTACCCTTGAAACCAGAAACTTTGAGCATATTGAAAAGATAAAGAAGGCGTTAACCGCCGAAGGCTTAAAGCTTATTCAACCGTAAAACAAGTTTTAAAGGAGATAAAGAAAATGATTAATAAAATTTCTACCGATAAAGCCCCTAAGGCAATAGGCCCTTATTCGCAGGCAATTTTGTGCGGCGGTATGCTTTATACCTCGGGTCAGATAGCTTTGTCTCCCGAAAGCGGCGAGCTTGTAGGGGAAAACATAGCCGAGCAGACCGAGCAGATTATGAAAAACCTTTCCGCTGTATTAGAGGCGGCAGGAACAGGCTTCCAAAATGTTATTAAAACTACCTGTTTTTTAGCTGATATTGCCGATTTCGCCGTTTTCAACGAGGTTTACGGCAAATATATAACCTCTGCTCCCGCACGCAGCTGCGTGGCGGTAAAATCCCTACCTAAAGGCGCACTTGCAGAGGTCGAAGCAATAGCAAAAGTCTAAGGCTTAAGAGAGCCTAATTTGGAGAGAAATTAATGAAAAATACACAGAAATACACCCGCCAGTTTTTCCCCGTCAAAAACCCGACGAGGAAATGGGCGGATAAGACATACATAGATAAAGCACCCACATGGTGCTCGGTCGATTTAAGAGACGGTAACCAGTCCCTTATTATTCCTATGAGCCTTGACGAAAAGCTTAAATTTTTTAACCTCTTAGTTAAGGTTGGCTTTAAGGAAATTGAGGTCGGCTTCCCCGCCGCCAGCGAGACCGAGTACACCTTTTTACGCACCCTTATAGACAATAATATGATTCCCGACGATGTGACCGTTCAGGTGTTGACACAAAGCCGTGAGCATATTATCCGCAAAACCTTTGAGGCGCTAAAGGGCTGCAAAAACGCTGTTGTGCATCTTTACAACTCCACATCCTTAGCCCAGCGTGAGCAGGTTTTCAGAAAATCCAAGGAAGAGATTAAGAAAATCGCAACCGACGGCGCAGAGCTTTTCAATAAAATTGCCGCCGAAACGGGGGCAAACTTCCGCTATGAGTATTCCCCCGAATCCTTTACGGGAACAGAGCCTGAATACGCTTTGGAGGTCTGCAACGCAGTGCTTGATATCTGGAAACCTACACCTGATCGCAAGGCAATTATTAACCTGCCTGTAACGGTAGAGCTTTCCTCGCCCCATGTTTACGCAGACCAGGTTGAATATATCTGTGACAATCTTAAATACCGTGATGCAGTTGAGGTTTCTCTACACCCCCATAATGATCGCGGCTGTGCTGTGGCAGACTGTGAATTAGGTCTGCTTGCGGGTGCGGACAGGATTGAGGGCACACTCTTCGGCAACGGCGAGCGCACAGGTAATGCAGATATTGTAACACTTGCTCTGAATATGTATGCTCAGGGTGTTGAGCCGGAACTTGACCTTTCAAATATGCCCGAAATTGCCGAGCTTTACGAAAGGGTTACCCGTATGCATGTGTACGACCGTCAGCCCTATGCGGGTAAGCTTGTCTTTGCCGCCTTCTCAGGCTCCCATCAGGACGCTATCGCAAAGGGTATGAAGTGGCGTGAGGAAAAGAATTGCGATACTTGGACTGTACCGTATCTTCCTATTGACCCCTGTGATGTGGGCAGAGAGTACGAGACCGATGTTATCCGCATAAATTCCCAGTCGGGAAAGGGCGGCATAGGTTATCTGCTTGAGCATAACTTCGGATATGTATTGCCTACAGGTATGCGTGAAGAGGTGGGCTATACCGTAAAGAGCGTTTCCGACCACGCCCATGCTGAGCTTTCACCAAAAGAGGTGCTCGATGTATTCACAGAAAATTATGTTAATATCAACAGCTGTATTAAGCTTGTGGATTATCACTTTGTCCGCACGCCCGAGATTAATGTTACCTTAACGGTAGTAATCGACGGTGAGGAAAAGGAACTCAAGTCCACAGGTAACGGCCGTCTTGATGCAGTAAGCAATGCGGTTAAAAAGCAGTTAGGCATTGAGTTCTCTGAGCTTACATACGAGGAACACGCCCTTACAAAAGGCTCCTCTTCACAGGCTATAACCTATGTAAGCATAACAAAGCCTGACGGCAAAAAGGTTTGGGGAGCGGGTATTCACGATGATATTATTGCTTCATCGATTAATGCCTTGTTCTCTGCAATTAACCGTAGCTTAGAGGGAGGAAAATAAATATGGGAATGACCTTAACTCAAAAGATTTTAGCCGCCCATGCGGGTCTTGAATGTGTAACTGCAGGTCAGCTTATAAGCGCAGACCTTGATATTGTTTTGGGTAACGATATTACCACCCCCGTTGCAGTAAATGAGTTTAAAAAGGCGGGCTTCGACAAGGTGTTTGATAAGGACAGAATTGCCATTGTCCTTGACCACTTTGTACCGAATAAGGATATTAAGGCGGCCCAGCAGTCCAAAACCTGCCGTGAGTTCACCTGCGGACATTGTATAAGCCATTTTTACGATGTAGGCAAAATGGGTATTGAACACGCCCTCTTGCCCGAGCAGGGTGTCGTTACCGCAGGTGACTGTATAATCGGTGCGGACAGCCACACCTGCACCTACGGTGCTTTGGGCGCTTTCTCAACGGGTGTCGGCTCAACCGATATGGCTGCGGGAATGGCAACGGGCAGGGCTTGGTTTAAGGTTCCGTCCGCTATAAAATTCAACCTTACGGGTAAGCTTTCCGCTAATTGCAGCGGTAAGGATGTAATTCTTACAATAATCGGTATGATAGGTGTTGACGGTGCTCTTTATAAGAGTATGGAGTTTGTAGGCGACGGCGCCCACACCCTTTCTATGGATGACCGCCTGTGCATCTGCAATATGGCGATTGAGGCGGGGGCTAAAAACGGCATTTTCGCTGTAGATGATGTAACCCTTAATTACCTTGAGGGCAGAAGCGAAAGAAAGCCCGTGATTTTCGAGGCTGACCCCGATGCAGAATACGAAAAGGTAATTGATATTGATTTATCTAAAATTGTTCCGACTGTAGCCTGTCCCCATCTGCCCGAAAACACAAAGCCTGCAACGGAGCTTTCTGATATTAAGATTGACCAGGTTGTTATCGGCAGCTGCACCAACGGCAGAATGGAGGATATGGAGACCGCTTTTGCCGTTCTTAAAGGTAACAAGGTTGCAGAGGGCGTGCGCTGCATTATAATCCCCGCCACAATGCAGATTTACCGTGAGTGCATAGAGCGAGGATATGTCACCGCATTTATTGATGCGGGTGCAGTTGTGTCCACTCCCACCTGCGGGCCCTGCCTTGGCGGGTATATGGGAATTTTAGCGGCGGGCGAGCGTTGTATCGCCACAACGAACCGCAACTTTGTGGGCAGAATGGGTCATGTTGACAGCGAGGTATATTTAGCAAGCCCCGCAACTGCGGCGGCAAGCGCACTTACAGGCTTTATTACTTCTCCGAAGGAGGTAAAATAATGAACACACAGGGTAAGGTATTTAAGTACCCCGATAATGTAGATACCGATGTTATAATCCCCGCACGCTATTTAAACACCCCCAATGCCGAGGAATTGGCGCTACACTGTATGGAGGATATTGATAAGGACTTTGTAAAAAATGTGAGTGCAGGCGATGTTATGGTAGCGGGCTGGAATTTCGGCTGTGGCTCTTCAAGAGAGCATGCACCCCTTGTTATTAAAACCTGTAAAACAGGCTGTGTTATAGCTAAAAGCTTTGCAAGAATTTTCTACCGCAACGCTATTAATATCGGTCTTCCTATCTTGGAGTGTGAAGAGGCGGCAGAGGAAATAAATGCGGGCGATGAGGTCAAGGTTGACTTTGACACGGGTCTTATTACCGATATTACCACTGGCAAGACCTACAAGGCACAGCCCTTCCCGCCCTTTATTCAGAACATTATTAAAAAGGGCGGTCTCTTAAAGTCCTTAAAGGAGGAAGATTGATGAAGAAAAAGATAACAGTCCTCCCCGGTGACGGCATAGGCCCCGAAATAGTAGCCGAGGCAGTAAAGGTACTTAATAAGGTTGCCGATAAATTCGGTCATTCCTTTGATTACACTTATGTTGATATCGGCGGATGCTCGATTGATAAATTCGGCGTGCCGATTACCGATGAGGGTATGCAAAGGTGTAAGGAGTCGGACAGCGTGCTCTTGGGTGCCGTGGGAGGCCCCAAGTGGGATAACTGCGACCCCTCTATCCGTCCCGAAAAGGCGCTGCTCAAAGTTCGTAAAGAGCTTAATCTTTTTGCAAATCTTAGACCTACAAAGCTCTTCCCTCAGCTTAAGGACGCATCACCCTTAAAGCAGGAAATTGTGGGAAACGGCATTGATTTGCTTATAGTCCGTGAGCTTACAGGCGGCGTTTACTTTGGCAAGCGTTGCACTAAGGAAGTAAACGGCGAATTGGTTGCAACCGATTATATGCCCTACAGCGAAAGCGAAATTGAGCGTATAGGCAGAGTGGGTTTTGAGACTGCTATGAAGAGGGGTAAGCGTTTAGCCTCGGTAGATAAGGCGAATGTGCTTGACACTTCAAGACTTTGGAGAAAGACAATGCACCGTTTAGCCGAGGAGTACACTCAGGTAGAATACAGCGATATTTTGGTTGATAACACAGCTATGCAGCTTATTAAAAACCCGAGACAGTTTGATGTTTTGGTTACGGAAAATATGTTCGGCGATATACTCTCGGACGAGGCCTCAATGCTTACAGGCTCTATAGGTATGATGCCGTCGGCATCCCTTTCCTCAGGCACACTTGGTATGTACGAGCCTATCCACGGTTCTGCGCCCGATATTGCGGGAATGAACATAGCAAATCCGCTGGGCACCATCCTTTCCGCCGCTATGATGCTCCGCTATTCCTTTGATATGGCAAAGGAGGCAGACGCTATTGAGGATGCGGTCAACAAGGTGCTTGATGACGGCTTCCGCACAGGCGATATTATGCAGGATGGCTGTAAAAAGGTTACCTGCTCGGAAATGGGCGATTTAGTCGCTGAAAGAATATAAGATTAAACCCTCCTGATTGATCATTTCGGGAGGGTTTTGTTAACAAATAAAAAGTTATTACGCAAAATAGTATTGGTGCTTAAAGCACCCTTTCTGTTTCTATTACAACAAATTTTCTTATTTTGTCAAATCAAAACAAAACCGAAGCAATAAAATTTACCGACATACAAAGAAGGATACCGATAGCGGTGGGAATTGCGCAGCTAAGTGCCGTC
>CAJGCQ010000017.1 GCA_904501875.1 Clostridiaceae bacterium
CCGATTCCGACCGTCTTATAGAGCTTGCCGATAAAATTTTAAAGGCTTGGCGCAGTCATACTGATGAATCGGCATTTATATTTGCCGAAACAGAGGGCGAGCCCCACAACACCATAACCCCAATTGCTCGTAAAAAGGGAGCGAGTTTCGAGCTTGATTTGGTGCTTCGCAATAATATCACTACTAAGGAGCATCCATTAGGTGTATATCACCCCCACAAGGAGCTGCACCACATTAAAAAGGAAAACATCGGACTTATTGAGGTTATGGGTCTTGCCGTACTTCCCGCACGACTTAAAAACGAGATGGCACTGCTTCAAGAAGCAATACTCGAAAATAAGGATATTAAAAATGATGAAGTACTTTCAAAACACTATGACTGGGCAGAGGAAATTAAAGCCAAATACAGCAATATAACAATAGAAAATATAGATGAAATCATTAGGGACGAAATCGGCCTTGTATTTGCAAGGGTGCTTGAGCACGCGGGCGTTTACAAGCGCACGCCCGAGGGCATTTCCGCCTTTAAGAAATTTGCGGAGAGCGTAAAATAATGCTTACAACAGTTTTTTCACAGGTAATGATATTGATGATAATGATTGCGGTGGGCTTTGTGGCGACAAAGTTCAAAATTATGACCGCCGAGGGGGCACGGTGCTGTACCGATATTGCCCTTATCATCGCAACGCCCTGCGTTATCATCAAATCCCTTATACGTGAATACAGCAAGGAGACAATGAAATCCCTTGCCTTTGCAATTTTCATCACCCTGATTGTTCAGGCTTTGATGATTGCTTTAAGCCGCATTATTCTTCATTCAAAGGATAAATCGAGGGAGCGTGTACTGCGTTTCGGCACAATCTTTGCAAACTGCGGGTTTATGTCTCTGCCACTTCAACAGGTCATTTTAGGTGCGGACGGCACCCTTTACGGCTCGGCTTATGTTATAATGTTCAATCTGGTTATCTGGAGCTATGGCGTTTATCTTATAAGCGGGGATAAAAAGTACATAAAACCCAAAAAGCTGCTTATAAACCCGGGGTTAATAGGTCTTGCAATAGGACTCATGATTTTCATTTTCTCTATACCCATACCGAAAATTCTCTATTCCACTATAGACTATATGTCGGCACTGTATACCCCCCTGCCGATGCTTATTATCGGCTATCACTTGGCGCAGAACAATCTGCTTACCGCCTTTAAGGATGCGAAATGCCTCTTTGCGGTACTGCTTAGAATGATAATCTATCCCCTTACGGTGCTCGGGTTCTTATATATAATAGGTGTAAGAGGGACTCTGCTTGTTTCGGTAATAATTTCGGTCAGCGCACCTGTTGCGGCGATTACCGCAATGTTCTCCTCGAAATATGGGGCGGATACTCCCCTTTCGGTGGATATGGTGTCATTAAGTACAGTCGCCGCAGCAATCACAATGCCCCTTGTAATCACTTTGGCACAGCTTTTAGCTTAAATATTTAAAAAAACACTTGATTTTTGTCGTGCAATCTGTTATTATAGTTATTGCTATGTGGTTCGGCCGAACAGCCGACAGAAAGAAGGAGGTGCAGACCATGGCTAAATGTGATATCTGCAATAAAGAAATAGCTTTCGGAATTAAGGTTTCCCACTCTCATAGGCGTTCTAACAGAACCTGGAAGCCCAATGTTAAGAAGGTTAAAGCAATAGTAAACGGTTCTCCCCGTCGTATCAATGTTTGCACCCGCTGCTTACGCTCGGGAAAGGTTACCAGAGCTATCTAAAGTTTTAACTTGCAAAATAACCCTTAGCGGCTGCTAAGGGATTTTTTGTATATAAGAAGGTATCATTAATGATAAAAGCGGTATTGTTTGATTTGGACGGAACACTTGTAAATTCCCTCGATGACTTGGCAGACAGTACTAATTTCGCTCTTGCAAGTTTAGGCTTTCCCACCCACGAAACCGAGAAATACAAGTATTTTGTAGGTGACGGGATACCTAAGCTTATCAAACGTGCCCTGCCCGAGGGTAAGAGGACCGAAGAAACTCAATCTCAATGCTTAGAGCTTTTTATGTCCCGTTACAGGGAACATTATTTTGATAAGACCGATGCATATGATGGTATTAAGGAATTGCTTTTGGGGCTCAAATCAGAGGGCTTTAAAATCGCCGTAATTTCAAACAAGGCGCAGGAAATGGCGCAAAAGGTAGTAAGTAAGGTCTTCGGTGATATATTTGATTCCGTTGCGGGCAAGCGTGAGGGCTACAAATCAAAGCCCGACCCCGCTTTAATGCTGGAAATTATTAGGGAGCTTGGCGTAACACCCGAAGATTGCCTGCTTATAGGTGATTCGGGAATGGATATGGCGGCGGCGGTAAACGCTAAGGTTACGGGTATCGGTGTGCTGTGGGGATTTAGAGGAAAGCACGAATTAATCCGAAACGGCGCAAAATTTATCGCAAGCAAACCGTCACAAATATCAGATATAATCAAGGAAATATAAAATGACTAAAGAACTAAACTATACCTCTACAAAAATAGCCTCCTATGCAGGAATTTTTGTTCAGGCGATAGTCAACAACTTTCTGCCTATCCTTTTTATAGTGCTTCAGGATGTTTATAAAATCGGGTACGAAAAATTAGGCAGACTTATAATGTTCAACTTCGTAACCCAGCTTGTAACCGATATGCTAACCCCTAAAATTGTGGGGCTTTTGGGCTACAGAAAATCGGCTATAATGTGTCAGGGCTTTGCCGCTCTTGGACTTGCAATGCTTTCCTTGCTGCCGAGAATTATGCCCGACCCCTATGTGGGTATAGTGATTTCGGTTATGGTTTACGCCTTTGCAAGCGGGCTTATGGAGGTTATTTTAAGCCCCATGGTGGAAATGCTCCCCACAAAAAACAAGAGCGGCAATATGGCGGTGCTCCACTCCTTTTACTGTTGGGGTCATGCGGCAACCACCCTTGTGACAACCTTTTTGGTAGGCCTTTTCGGGTATGTAAACTGGATGTATATACCTATTCTCTGGGCAATAGTCCCCCTTATTAATATGTTCAGCTTTATAAAGGTGCCGATTATCGAGCCCGAACCCGAAAGAAAGAGTGACAGCCTTAAAAAGCTTTTAAGATCCCCCCTTTTCAGATGCTTTATGATAATGATGGTCTGTGCGGGAGCAAGCGAAATCGCTATGGCGGAATGGGCGTCAATGTTTGCACAACAGGCTCTGGGCGTTTCAAAGTTGGCGGGCGATTTGGCGGGGCCCTGCGCCTTTGCAATCCTTATGGGAACGGGGCGAATCCTTTATGCCAGGTTTTCCGCAAGCCTTTCCTTCAGAAAAACGGTTATTGTTTTAAGTGCCCTTTGTGCCGCCTGCTATTTAACAACGGCGCTCACCCACATCCCCTTCTTGGCCCTTATTTCCTGTGCGGTTTGCGGCTTTACGGTAAGCGTTATGTGGCCGGGGACTTATTCCGCAGGGGCTAAAGCTTTTCCAAAAGGTGATGCGGTTATGTTCAGCGTCTTCGCTATGTGCGGCGATCTGGGCTGCTGTTTAGGCCCTTGGATATTGGGCATTATCGCTGATATAAAAAGCCTTAATACAGGCTTTACCGTAACCGCCGTTTTCCCAATAATAATGCTTATTACCGCCATTTTCTTCTTTAAGGAAGAAAAAGAATAATACAGGAGGCGTTTTAGTTGAAAAGAGAAGATTATTTAAGCTGGGACGAATACTTTATGGGCATAGCCCTTTTATCCTCTATGCGCAGTAAGGACCCCTCAACACAGGTGGGCGCTTGTATAGTTAATTCCGAAAAGCGCATTTTGTCTATGGGCTATAACGGTATGCCCCGTTGTTGCAGTGACGACGAGTTCCCGTGGGACAAAAATGAAAGTGCCCTCGATTCAAAATATCTTTATGTCTGCCACGCCGAGCTTAACGCTATACTAAACTGTGCCAATGGGAATGTGCGAGGCTGTACCGTTTACACCACCCTCTTCCCCTGCAACGAGTGCGCTAAGGCCATAATCCAGTCGGGTATTGCCGAGGTTGTCTATATGTCGGATAAATATGCAGAGTCTGACTCGGTTTTAGCATCAAAGCGTATGTTTACAACCGCAGGGGTGAAATTCAGGGAGTACAATATCTCGGGCAAAACCCTTGAACTTAAACTTTAATAAGGAAAGAAAAGATGAAGCAGAATAATTTAAAGGGAAGTCTTATTCTCTGCACAGCTTCGCTTATATGGGGGCTTGCCTTTGTGGCGCAGAGTGATGCGGCGGATTTAGTTCCGTCCTTCACATTCAACGCCCTGCGTTCCTTTATCGGTGCAACGGCGCTCTTTGTATTTTATAAATTCACAAGCAGAAAAAGCAAAGAAAGCTTTTTCCCAACCGAAAATGCCCTTAAAAAGCAATATCTCTTGGCGGCGGCGGTCTGCGGACTGATGCTTACAATTTCGGTAAACCTACAGCAGTTCGGTCTTGCGGCGTACCCAAAAGGTGTGGCGGCAGAGGCTCGGGGCGGATTTATTACCGCACTTTATGTGGTGTTAGTGCCCGTAATATCCTTTTTTATAGGTAAAAAAACAAGCCCCGTTATATGGCTCAGCGTTCTTGTGGCGCTTTTGGGCTTTTATCTTCTCTGCCTTTCGGGCGGAATCGGGGGAATTTACTTAGGCGACCTGCTTATATTTATATGTGCCGTCTCTTTCAGCCTGCATATTCTCTCAATCGATAAATTCGTCGGAATTACGGGCGGAATTAAGCTTTCTATAATGCAGTTTACGGTGGTGGGGGTTCTCTCCTCTGTTTTGGCGCTTATTTTTGAGCACCCACTGCTTTCAAACATATTAGCCGCCGCCCCGCAGATACTATACCTTGGTATAATGTCGAGCGGTGTGGCGTACACACTCCAAATTGTGGGTCAAAAGTATGCCGAGCCCTCTGTCGCCTCCCTTTCAATGAGCCTTGAAAGCGTTTTTGCGGCGCTGGGCGGTTGGATTATCTCGGGCAACGCATTGTCCCTTAAAGAGTTTTGCGGTTGCGCATTGGTCTTCGCCGCAATTATTGTGGCTCAACTCCCCGAGATGATAGCTTCAAGAAAAAAGCAAGAGTGTTAAACTGAATTATATATTATAAAAAATACTGTCTCACTTCGCGAAGTGGGACAGTATTTTTTATTAAAATGTATTACAGCTTAATTTCATCGCTGTCGCGCAAAGCCAGTCCATAGATACATTGAGGGCTTTTGCCATCATTGCACCTTCAAAAATATCGAATTACGATATTCAATTTAATGCTCACTACGCTTAGGACGGCTCATAAGGTCTGTAAGCACATCCTTAACATCCTTATTTTCATAAAGTATTGCGTGGCATTCATCAATTATGGGCATTTCGATTTTATACTTTTTAGAAAGTTTGTAAGCAAGGTCTGCGGCATAATAGCCCTCAACCGTGCCAACCTCATCCAGCGCCTGTTTTATGGGCGTTCCCGAGCCCACCTTTTCACCGAAGCGGTGGTTGCGGCTATGCTTTGAGGTACAGGTGACCACAAGGTCGCCAATTCCCGCAAGACCCGAAAATGTGTATTCCTTAGCCCCCATACAAACACCCAAGCGTGCCATTTCCGCAAGTCCTCTTGTTATAAGCGCCGCCTTTGAGTTATCCCCAAGGCCTAAGCCGTCGCAAAAGCCTGCTGCTATTGCAATAACATTTTTAAGAGCACCGCCAAGCTCAACACCCACAAGGTCATCCGAGGTGTATATTCTTAAATTATCTCCTGACATTATGCTCTGAACAATCTGTGCGGTAATGGTGGAATTTGACGCTACAACCACCGAGGTGGGTATTCCCCGAGCAACCTCTTCGGCATGGGAGGGACCCGAAAGCACCGCTACCTTGGCACTCGGTAATTCTTCAGCTATAACCTCGGAAAGTCTTATCAGAGAGTCCTTTTCAAAGCCCTTTGCAACATTAACAACTATTCCGAAATCCTCCATATCGGAAAGTCTTTTGGCCGTCTGCCTTACAGCGACAGAAGGGGTTGCAATAATTGTAACAGCCGAACCCTTTACAACCGATAAATCGGTAGTAACTCCTATTTCCTCGGGTAGCTTTATTCCGCTTAAAAGCCGGTCATTGCCACGGTTTTTCAAAAGCACTTCTACCTCTTCGGGGAAAGGTGACCAGATATTAACCTCGTTGCCGCCGCCGTAGGCGGAAATCGCCAGCGCCATTCCCCAGCCACCGGCTCCAAGAACAGTAATTTTAGCCATTACTTCTTCCCCCGTACCTTTATTTTCTTTTCTTCGCCCTTTATTAAACGCTTTATATTGCCCTTGTGCTTTAAAAACACTATAAAACCCATTGTAATACTTAAAAGTGCAGGCAGTATAATATCAGCCTCGGAATTATAGAATACTATAGAAAGTGAAACAACCGTGACAGTTGCTATAAGGGAGCTTAAGGATACAATTTTTGTAACAAGGGTCATAATCGCAAAAACGGTAAGACCTATAACAATGGCGATAGGACAGCATACCGCAAAAATACCCACGCTTGTGGCGACCCCCTTGCCGCCCTTAAAGCCGAAGAAAATCGGGAAAACATGGCCTAACATACAGGCAACTCCGCACATATAGCAGACATATATCCACGGTATTGTATCAGGTAGAATATACATAAAAATCGCTTTACCGATAAAGCAGGCGGCAAATCCTTTTAATGCGTCGCAGATAAAGGTGAGCGCCCCGGGTAGAAAGCCTGCGGTACGCATAACATTGGTTGTGCCTGCGTTTCCGCTGCCAAGCTCTCTTACATCCTTTTTAAGAAAAGCGTTTGCAAAAATAACCGCAAAATTTATACTTCCCAAAAGATAGGCGATAACCACCGCCGCCAAAGCACCTAAATACATCATTACTTGTCTCCCCTTTCACGGATTACAAAACGAACAGGCGTACCCTCCAGCCCGAATGTGGAGCGAATCTGATTTTCAAGATAACGCTGATAGGAAAAATGGAACAGCTCCGCCTTGTTGCAGAAGCAAACGAAGGTCGGCGGTTTGGTAGAGGCTTGTGTCATATAATAAATCTTAAGCCTTTTACCCTTATCTGTCGGGGGCTGAACACGGGCGGTGGCATCGGCTAAAATATCGTTAAGCATACCTGTGGAAATTCGCATTGTGTTCTGCTCGTTTACATACTTTATAAGCTCAAAGAGGCGATCTATCCTTTGCCCCGTTTTGGCAGAAATAAAGATTATGGGCGCATAGGGCATAAAGGAAAAGTCCTTCATAAGGCTTTTTCTCGTACTGTCCATAGTTTTGCCGTCCTTATCGACCGCATCCCATTTGTTTACAGCGATAATGCAGGCCTTACCCTGCTCAACAGCCAGTCCCGCAACCTTTGAGTCCTGCTCGGTAAAGCCTTCTGTGCCATCTATCATTATAACACATACATCGGCTCGTTCAACCGCCATTTTAGCTCTCAACACGCTGTATTTTTCAATTTTGTCCTCAACTCGGCTTTTACGGCGAAGACCCGCTGTATCAATAAAGTTATATTTAATCCCGTCTCGTTCGACCCGTGTATCGATTGCATCTCGGGTAGTGCCCGCAATATCCGAGACAATAGAGCGTTCCTCCCCCGCAATTTGATTTATAAGGGAGGATTTTCCCGCATTGGGCTTACCTATTACAGCCACATTGATAATTTCCTCGTCCGTATCCTCAAACTCGGCCTCGGGAATACTTTTTATAACCTCGTCTAAAAGGTCCCCCGTGCCGTGACCGTGAACAGAAGAAACCGCAATAGGGTCGCCGATACCTAAATTGTAAAACTCGTAAAACTCGGGGGGCAAATCGCCTATGCCGTCACACTTGTTGACGCACAGTACCACAGGCTTGCCGCTTTTTTGCAGAAGTGCGGCAACCTCCATATCAGATGCGGTAACCCCCGACTTAATATCGGTAACAAAGATTATAACCGAGGCGGTATCAATCGCAAGCTGTGCCTGCGCCCGCATACCCGATAGTATTACATCGCCGTTATCCGGCTCAATACCGCCCGTATCGACCAGCATAAACTTTTTGCCCAGCCACTCACCGTCGCCGTAAATGCGGTCACGGGTGACGCCTGGTGTATCGTCGACAATAGAAAGTCTCTTGCCGATTATTTTATTAAAAAGAGTGGATTTGCCGACATTCGGTCTGCCGACAACCGCAACAATAGGTTTTGCCATAAGGCACGCCCCCCTTTATTATTTTATTCCCAAAATCCCGTTTACAAGCTCGTATCCGTCATTATTAACAGGTGTTATTTTAACGCCTAACCGGTTTGACAGCTCCTCAACCGTTACGCTGTCAAGAAACATATCCCCCTCAGCCCTAAGCATAACAGAGGGGATAAGCAGTTCCTCGCCTAAATCTTTACCTTTCAACTGCTCCTCAATATCGGTAGCGGTAACAAGCCCCGAAACATTGATTTTTCCGCCGAAAAAATTATTTTTAATCGCAAAGACCTGAGGGTTTAGGAGCGGATTTTTTACCTTGCATTTATCGGCTATCATACTAATAAGCGGATACGCCGCCTCCCCGCTTACAAGGGAAACCTTACGCACAGAGCTTGGTATTTCTTCGAGGCTGTTGAGCGCTTCAAAAGCCTCGCTTCTAAGCAAAGACCAAAGCCCCACGCCGTTTTCAAGCTGCAGAAAATCGCCGTAATAGTCCGCCTCGGGGATTTCCCTGCCCGACAAAAGATAAAATTCGTCTGCGCCGTAAATTCTGCGCTGACCGTATTTTTTAAGGCAAATATCGCCGTACTTATCAATTGTTCGGAGCACATCGTCCGCCGTCTGCTTATTAAATGGCTCTATTTCAGCAAGCCCCTCTCGGTAAGCGGTAAGACCCACAGGCACTGCGGCGATACACTCGGCGTTTTCGAGCTTACTTAAATCGTTAAGGGTTCTTTCAAGCTCTTCCCCGTCATTATAACCGGGGCAAAGGACTAACTGGCAGTTAAGCTTTATCCCCGCATTATTAAATCGGCCGATAATTTCAAGCACCTTACCCGCATTTTTGTTGGCCATCATTTTAACCCTTAAGTCGGGATTTGTGGTATGCACCGAAATATTAATAGGGCTTATGTGCATTTTAATAACGCGCTCGACCTCATGCTCGGTAATATTCGTAAGGGTGATATAATTTCCAAAAAGGAAGGAAAGCCGGGAATCATCGTCCTTAAAATAAAGACTTTCTCTAAGTCCCTTAGGTAATTGGTCAATAAAGCAGAAAACGCACTTATTACGGCAGGAGTGCTTATTATCCATCAAATAGGTTTCAAAATCGAGTCCTAATTCCTCGTGTTCGTCCTTCTTAATCTTAGCAATTCTTGTTCTTCCGACAGAATCGATAAATTCCACATTAAGGCGCCTGTCTTCCTGATAAAAGCGGTAGTCTAAAACATCTACAATTTCATTCCCGTCAATCGAAACAAGGGTATCGCCGTCTCTCATCCCCGCCTTATATGCAGGACTGCCTTTTTCGACAGATTTAATTACTACGGACATATTTTCCCTCCTTTTTTAATTTCTAATAAAAAGCAGAGGAGGAAACCTTCCCCCTCTGCCCCTTTTACGAAGACCGTATGACGAAAATTATTCGCCTACTTTAACTACCTCGCGTCCATCATACTGGCCGCAGGCAGAGCAAAGTCTGTGCGGACGCTTATATTCACCGCAATTAGAGCATCTTACGAGCGTCGGAGCGGTAAGCTTCCAAAGGTTGTTTCTTCTTTTGTCGCGTCTTGCTTTAGAGGTCTTTCTCTTTGGTACTGCCATTTTCAGCACCTCCTTAAAATAATAAAAGTGTATTATTAATTATTTAACAGCTCGGCAAGGACCGAAAGCCTTGGGTCAATCTCCTTTTGCGGGCAGTCGCATTTGCCCTCGTTGAGATTTTTGCCGCATTTAAAGCATATTCCCTTGCAGTCATCCTTGCATAAATGCTTCATAGGAAGACTCACTATCACCTCGGAATAGACAAACTCATCAAGGTCGAGCTTCATGTCGGGAGTAAGCAAAATACTGTCGCTTTCCTCCCCCTCAATAGACGGAGCCAAGGATTTCTCTATATGCAGGGTATGCTTTTTTGCGGTATAAACACCGCAGCGGTCGCAGGGAGCCTCGAATACATAAGTAATATCCGCTTTAAGCTCCACAAGGCTTGCTTTGTTGGTTACGTCACCCTTGATTTCAGCGGGTTTTTTGAGCGGATAATCACCCGAAAAATCAACATCACTCATATCCAACGAATACTCAATCGGTAAAGAAGAATTCTCATTGACAAAAACTCTCTTTAAATCAATAATCATACTTCCACCTCTATCGTCACAAAGATTATTATATCGTTATCTTACCGCTTTGTCAAGGTTTTATTTGAGAAATATACAAAATGATAACTTTTAAGTATTTCAAAATATTTAACCAAACGTTCGTATAACGGATTAGCCTTTTCCCCAAAACGGGCTTCAACCGCTTTCCCGATTTCAAGAACGGTTTTTTCGCCGTCTATTAAGGGCCAGACAAAGCTTCCCAGCTCATCTAAGTGAATATAGCTTATCTTAGGTTTTTTAAGGAGCTTTTGAAAGACTCTGTTCCAAAAGCCCTTATTTTCAATTTCAATAGTAACCTTCCCGTCTTCCGCCGACCAGGAAATTTTATCACTCTTTTGCGGCTTCAGATCAAGATAATTAACGGCCTGCTTATTTCGCATAATTATTTTCTCTTCTTCCAAATAGAGAATTTTAATAGTGTGAGAATTATTATGCCGAATAATACAAGTCCCCCGATATCTAAAACCGCTGCGGGTATAGCCCATTTTGCGGAAAGGTCAATCGCAGAGCCGATTCCGAACACTGCCAAAAGCGCCAACAGAATACCTACAAGACCTTCGCCTGCTATCATACCGGAGCAGAAAAGAATACCGTCGTTTACAATAGCGTCCTTTTCCTTCTTGTCTTTCTTTAGCTTATCGAACGCCAGACGGATAAGACCACCCACCATAATGCAGGCATTAAGCTGAACAGGCAGATAAACGCCGATTGCAAAGGGAAGTACAGGTATGCCCACAATTTCAACAATCACAGCAATAAATACGCCGATAAACACAAGCGCCCAGGGAAGATTTCCTTCCATAACGCCCTCTGTAATAAGCTTCATCAAGGTTGCCTGAGGTGCCGCAAGCTCGTCTGTACCAAATCCCCATGCGCTGTCTAAAAGATAAAGGGTTCCGCCGATTGCAAGCGCCGCCGAAACAACGCCTATAATTTCACCAATCTGCTGTTTCTTAGGTGTAGCACCTAAAAGGTATCCTGTTTTAAGGTCCTGAGATGTATCGCCGGCAATGGCCGAAACAATACAGATAACCGAACCTATAGCAATCGCACTGCACATACCTGCAATACCCTCGGCTCCCGTAACCTTTAAAATCAGCGTAGCAATTAAAAGGGTAGCAATCGCCATGCCCGAAACGGGGTTATTACTGCTTCCCACCAAGCCCACCATACGGGAGGATACGGTAGCAAAGAAGAAACCGAATACAACAATAATTACAGCGCCTATAAGACTAACGGGAATAACCGGAATAAGCCATACAAGTAAGGTCAGTACCGCGATCGCCGCAAAGACGAATTTCATCGATAGGTCTTTTGAGGTACGGTCATTGGTATCGACTTTAGAGCCTGCCATACCCTTTACCGCTCCGCCGAAGGTTTTTATAATAAGCGGCAAAGATTTTACAAGGCTAATAATTCCGCCTGCCGCCAATGCGCCCGCACCGATATAGCGTATATAGGTGCCCCAAATCGCACCGGCACCGCCTGCGGCAAAAATCTCTCCAATCGGCTGAGACCCGGGATAAAGGGTCATATCCGCACCGAAAAGAACGATAAGCGGGATTATAACAAGCCAGCTTAATACACCACCTGCAAACATATAGGAGGAAATTCTCGCACCGCAAATGTAGCCAACGCTCATAACTGCGGGATAAATCTGTGTCCCTATCTCTCCCGCAAAGCCCTTAACACTTACCGATATTTCGCCCGAAACAGCCTTTAAGCCGTCAATAATAAACTTGAATAACGCCGCAAATCCCATACCCGCAAAAACGGTGGAGGCTTTAGCGCCGCCCTCCTCACCGGCAAGGAGCACCTCGGAGCAGGCAGTTCCCTCAGGATAGGGAAGCACGCCGTGCTCTTTTACAATAAGCGCATTGCGAAGCGGCACCATAAAGAATACGCCAAGCAAGCCGCCGATAAGTGCGATAGCGGTTATTTCAAGTATTCCAGGCTTTTCCATTTTTCCCTCTGCCGCCCAAAGGAAAAGCGCGGGCAGAGTAAATATAGCTCCTGCTGCCAAGGACTCACCGGCAGAGCCAATAGTCTGTACTATATTGCTTTCCAAAATTGAATTTTTACGCATAAGCACACGGATAACGCCCATCGCGATAACCGCCGCAGGAATAGATGCCGAAACGGTCATACCTACACGCAATCCCAAGTAAGCGTTTGCCGCACCGAATATAACCGCCAACAGCACGCCCATAATGATAGATGTTACCGTGATTTCGGGTGTGATTTTTTCCACAGGAATATACGGCTTAAATTCTTTGTTTTCCATAGTTTTCTGTTTCCTCTCCAATATTTATTTGCATTTTTTGAACACATCGCAAAGCAGTTCAAAAATTTCCGTGACAGATGAAATGCTCAGTCTTTCGTTCACCGTATGAACATCGAACATATCAGGCCCTACCGAGATACAGTCAAGACCCTCAATTTCTGTGGCGAAAACTGCGCATTCAAGCCCTGCGTGAATTGCCGAGACCTTAATCTCTCTGCCAAATTTTTCACAAAAAGCTTTAGAATACAATTCCCGTAGCGAGGAATCCTTTTTAAACTCCCAGGGCTGGTACCTACAGGAAATTTGAGCCCTGCAGGCGTTATATTCGGCAAAGGCAGTCATTCTATCCTCAAGGAAGGTGAGTGCAGAGGACTTATTGCTCCTAAGGGCGTATTGCATAACAATCCCCTCAGGCTCGGTCTTCAAAACGCCTAAGTTTAAGGAGGTTTCAACTAAACCCTCTATCTGAGCGCTCATATCCACAACGCCGTTCGGGGTACCAAGCAATAGATAAATCAGCTTGTCCGTAGAAGCAGGAGTCAGAGCCTCAAAATCGCCTTCCATTTCCGCCGTTAAATTAATTAAGCAGGCTTCTTCTCTGTCGCTAATTTCATTTTTCAAGGCAGAAATATAATCATTAATTATGCCTATAAAGCCTTCGGCATCCTTTACCGCAAGCTCTGCCCTACAGCTAAAGGGAATTGCATTATCCTTCGTGCCACCGTTAATTTTTATAATATTGAAGTCGGTGATTTTCTTGGCGTGATTCAAAATTCTTGCCGCCAGGATATTCGCGTTTATGCGGCATTTATCTATATCCACACCCGAATGTCCGCCCTTTAAGCCGCCGATTTCAAGCAATATTTTAGTGCCGTATACCGCCGTTTTATCGATTGGCATAAACATCTTAAAATTGCTGCCGCCTGCGCAGGACACGGTTAAAATATCGGCTTCCTCCGAGTCAAGATTAATCATTTTTCTACCCTTAAAGGCGGAAAAATCGAGCTGCTTTGCACCTACCATTCCGATTTCCTCATCGGTTGTAAAAACCGCCTCAATCGGAGGGTGGGGCAAATCACGGCTTGCAAGCACCGACATAATCATTGCTACGGCAATTCCGTTATCAGCGCCCAAGGTTGTGCCCTTGGCTTTTATAAAGTCCCCGTCCTTATAGGCCTTAATCCCGTCCTTTTCAAAGTCAAAACCTATGTCTTCCTTTTTTTGGCAGACCATATCGAGGTGACCCTGAAGTATAATCGGCTCGGCATTTTCATATCCCGCCGTGCCCGATTTATAAATTACCACATTTTTCGCCCCGTCAATTAACGCCCGCAATCCGTTTTTCTGTGCAAAACTAAGGCAGTAATCGGCGATAGCATCCATATTGCCTGAACCGTGGGGTATAGCGCATATTTCTTCAAAATACCGAAACACCTCTGCTATTTCCCTAACTGTATTTTTCATTATTTACCTCTTATGATTTTTAAGTATTATACCATATTGCTATATAAAAATCAATCAAACTTTGTATAAAAAAGAAATCCTGTTGAAAAAATCCCGCTCAAATGCAAAAAATGACCAGCAAAAAGGTAGTACCTCAACTGCGCTTTTGCAGACGAGTGAAGAGTAAATAGGTAATAAATAAAAATCCCGAACACTTACGCATTCGGGATTTTTGAAAGGGTGTACAAATTCGATGCTCTTTTATTTTTTGCCTTATGTGTTCGAACTCCTACAGTTTTTAGTTCTATTTCTTTGATTTATAAATAAAATACACACCTACAGCAATTAAAGCAACCTGAATTCCTATAGTTATGAAATCGCTCATATTAGCGCCGTTATGTGTAATGTTCCAGTAATAGTCGTTAGCAAAACTTCCTAGAACTGAAAGTCCGCCAAGTGCGGTCATTACTATACCGCCAATTTTTTTGCCCTTTGATTTTGGCTTTTGCACAGTTGATTGAAACTCTTCTGTTTTAGTAGATAATTCTACCGCTGTTCCGCAATTGCTGCAAAATTTAGTTTCGTCAGGGATTTCATTTCCACAATTTTTACAAAACATTTATAATCCACCTTAATTTTGAACTTCA
>CAJGCQ010000018.1 GCA_904501875.1 Clostridiaceae bacterium
GGTCTTGAAAAGATACTCCTTGATATTGACAAGGCAATTAAAATCGTCCGTGAGACCGAAGAGGAAAAAGAGGTTGTGCCCAACCTTATGATAGGCTTCGGCATTGACGAAATTCAGGCGGAATATGTGGCTGAAATCAAGCTCCGCCACTTAAACCGTGAGTATATTTTAAAGCGTACCGCCGATATTGAGGCGCTAAAGAAGGAAATTGAGGAGTTAGAGGAGACCTTAAACTCCAAACGCAAGCTTTTGAATATTATTATTAAGGAGCTTAAAGAGGTTGCCGATAAATACGGCAAGGACAGAAGAACCGAGATAATAAGTGCGGCAGATGAAAAGGACGATGCGGCGGAAATTGAGCTTGATAACTCCCCCGTAACCCTTTTCTTTACAAAGGATGGATACTTTAAGAAAATCACTCCCCAGTCCCTTAGAATGAGCGGCGAGCAAAAGCTTAAAGAGGGGGATGAGATTACGCAAACGGTTGAGTCCACTAACGCAGAGGAGCTTCTTTTCTTTACAAATAAGGCGCAGGTTTACAAGTCCCGCACCGCCGATTTCGGTGACTCAAAAGCAAGCATTTTGGGCGATTATGTGGCGGGCAAGTTAGGCTTTGATGAAGCCGAGAACGCTGCATATATGGTTGCAACCGCCGATTATTCGGGCTTTATGCTTTTCGTTTTTGATAACGGAAGAATAGCCAAGGTCCCCCTTTCCTCTTATCAGACCAAGACCAACCGCAAAAAGCTTATTAAGGCATACTGCGATAAATTTACCCTACATTCGGTCTTTTACTTTAAAGAGGATAGCGAGCTGCTATTAAAATCCACTAACGGCAGAATGCTTATTATAAGTACGGCGGCTATCCCTGCAAAGACCACTAAGGACAACGGCGGTATTGCGGTTATGACCCAGAAAAAGGGTCAGCGAATTTCAGAAGTTACGGTTTACGAAAAGGGAACCCTTGAGGGCGACCACCGCTACCGTACAAGAAATCTACCAGCCGCAGGCAGTAAGCTGCCTACAGGGTCGGCGAGTCAGGAAATGCTTGACTTATAATTATCCGATTAAATTCAATTTATCGGTTGAACTTGTGTGTGTTATGCTATATAATAGAAAAAAACCGCCCGCTTTTGCGGACGGCTCTGTCAGCGGTCCTGCAAACGCAGAAACGGGCCGCCGACAAGCATAATATACCCCCTAAACAATATTTTATTCATTGGAGTTTTTCATATGGCAAGAGAATTGGCAAAGCAGTACGACCCAAAAGATGTTGAGGACCGTATTTACAAGCAATGGCTTGACGGAAGGTATTTCCACGCAAAATGCGAAAAGGACAAGCCTACCTATACTATAGTAATTCCGCCCCCGAACATCACGGGTCAGCTTCATATGGGTCACGCTCTTGATAACACATTGCAGGATATCCTTATCCGCTTTAAGCGTATGCAGGGCTACGATACCCTTTGGTTACCCGGCACCGACCACGCATCAATTGCCACCGAGGCGAAAATTGTCGAAAAAATGCGTGAAGAGGGGCTTACCAAAGAGGATGTGGGCAGAGAGGGCTTTTTGGAGCGTGCCTGGGACTGGAAAAAGCAGTACGGCGGCAGAATTATAGAACAGCTTAAAAAGATGGGTTCTTCCTGCGATTGGGACAGGGAGCGCTTCACCCTTGACGAGGGCTGTAATAAGGCGGTAAAAGAGGTCTTCGTAAGACTTTACGAAAAGGGACTTATCTATCGGGGCGAGAGAATCATTAACTGGTGCCCCCACTGCAAGACCTCTATTTCCGACGCAGAGGTTGAATATGAGGAGCAGTCAGGGCATTTTTGGCACCTGCGCTATCCGTTTTCGGACGGCAGCGGCTATTTAGAGCTTGCTACAACCCGCCCCGAAACCCTGCTCGGCGATACGGCGGTTGCGGTAAACCCCAATGACGAAAGATATAAGCACATTGTGGGCAAAACCCTTATTCTGCCGATAGTTCACCGTGAGATACCCGTTGTGGCGGACGAATATGTTGAAATGGATTTTGGTACGGGCGTTGTTAAGATTACCCCCGCCCATGACCCCAACGATTTTGAAGTGGGTCTTCGCCACAATCTGCCGGTTATAAATGTACTTACCGATGACGCAAAAATTACCGAGGATTACCCGAAATATGCGGGAATGGATAGGTATGAGGCAAGAAAGGCTATCGTTGAAGATCTGGAAAAAGAGGGGGCCCTCGTTAAGATTGAGGAGCATATTCACAATGTGGGCACCTGCTACCGTTGCGGCACAACGGTTGAGCCGAGGGTCTCAAAACAGTGGTTCGTTAAGATGAAACCCCTTGCGGAGCCTGCTATCGCCGCAGTTAAAAAGGGCGAAACTAAGTTTGTACCGAGCCGATTTGAAAAGATTTATTTCCATTGGCTTGAAAATATCCGTGACTGGTGCATTTCCCGTCAGCTTTGGTGGGGCCACCGTATTCCTGCGTGGTACTGCGAGGACTGCGGCGAGATAACCGTTTCAAAAGAGGATGCGCATTGTTGCGCCCATTGCGGAAGTAAAAATATTAAGCAGGATCCCGATACGCTGGATACCTGGTTCTCATCTGCCCTGTGGCCCTTCTCAACCCTTGGCTGGCCCGAGGAAACCGAGGACTTTAAGCACTATTACCCCACAAATACCCTTGTTACGGGATACGATATTATTCCGTTCTGGGTAATGCGAATGATGTTCTCAGGTATAGAGCAGACCGGTAAGGTTCCCTTTGACACCGTCCTTATTCACGGACTTGTTCGAGATTCTCAAGGCAGAAAGATGTCAAAGTCCTTGGGCAACGGCGTTGACCCGCTTGAAATAATCGATAAATACGGTGCGGACGCTTTGAGATTCTCTCTTGCAACGGGTAACAGCCCCGGCAACGATATGCGCTATATTGATGAGCGTGTTGAGGCAAGCCGCAACTTTGCTAATAAGCTGTGGAACGCCGCAAGATTTATTTTAATGAATCTTAATTCTGAGGAAATAATACCAATTAATTCCGATGATTTCGCACTTGAGGATAAGTGGATTTTATCGCAGTACAATAAGCTTGTAGGCGAGGTGACCGAAAATCTCGAAAAATACGAGCTTGGTATGGCGGTGCAGAAGCTTTATGATTTTATTTGGGATGTATTCTGTGACTGGTATATTGAAATTTGCAAATCAAGACTTATCGGCGAGGACAAAAAAGCGGCTGATACCGCAAGGAGTGTACTCATATTTGTGTATACGGGAATACTAAAGCTTTTACACCCCTTTATGCCCTTTATTACAGAGGAAATCTGGCAGTCTATGCCCCACGAAGGTGAGGCTCTTATGGTTTCCGACTGGCCGAAGACCGACAGTAGCTTTGAATACACTGCTGAGGAAGCCGATTTTGAAAAGCTTATGGCGGTTATAAAGGCTGTCCGCAACCGCAGAGCCGAAATGAATGTTCCCCCCTCTAAAAAGGCGAGGGTACAGATTGC
Source organism: Clostridiaceae bacterium (assembly GCA_904501875.1). Classification (GTDB taxonomy): domain Bacteria; phylum Bacillota; class Clostridia; order Oscillospirales; family Acutalibacteraceae; genus UBA737. The sequence goes on from CAJGCQ010000018.1 coordinate 3,501, forward strand.
GACTAAATTTAAGGACGCTTTCAGCGCAGGCACGGCGTATATCTGCCGCTTGGCGTACGCAAGTGAGGTAGAAATAGGCGACAGCTTTGAAAGCGAAGGCGCAGTACGGGTTATAACCGATGCGGCGGCGGTTTATATGCCAATGAAGGAATTAGTTGACTTTACCGCCGAGCTTGAACGCCTTAATAAGGACCTTAAAAAAGCCGAGACCGACAGGGAATTTTTCGAGAAAAAGCTTAATAATGCCGGCTTTGTGGCAAAAGCTCCCGCCGCCGTTGTCGAACAGCAGAGGGAGAGCCTTAAAAAGGTGCTTGATAAAATCGCTATGATTAAGGAAAGCATTAAGGAAATTGAGGATAATATGTAATTTAGATATTAGATGGGGCGATGTTTACATCGCCCCGTTTATCCCATAATTATTTGAACATTGTCTGCACGCCGTCTACAAAATCGCCCACCGCTTTTACAAGCTTGGTTGAGCCCTTTGAGATGTTTTTGTGATCCGGTATCATTACCTTGCCTACCGCAAGCGCCGCTGCGCCCGCTATCATTCCGGCACCGAGACCCTTCATAAATGACATTGAGTTGCTTTGCATAAATATTACCTCCTTTATTGGTATTTTATCCGCTTTTTAAGGATTTATTTTTTATAAATTTTGGAGAATTTCAAATGAATAAACCAAACTTTCAGGTTCTTACCGACAGGGAAATCGAAAAGTTAAAGGGCAGAAAGGCGAGCCTTTTGCTTCACGCCTGCTGTGCGCCCTGTTCCTCGGCGAGCCTTGAATATTTAGCAAAACATTTTGATATCACCCTCTTTTTCTACAATCCGAATATTTCCTCTGCCGAGGAATTTGAAAAAAGGCTTAACGAGCTTAAAAGATTTATTGAGGAATGTCAGTTTGCAAAGGGCATAAAAATAATATCCCCCGAATATGATCACTGGGAATTTTTAAATGTTGTCACAGGGCTTGAAAAAGCAAAAGAAGGGGGTAAAAGGTGTGAGAAATGCTTTAGATTGCGCCTAAATAAAACCGCAGAGCAGGCGGCGAAGTTAGGCTTCGAGTATTTCGCCACCACCCTTACCATAAGCCCGCTTAAAAACGCCGAAAAGATAAATTTATGCGGCGAGGCGGCAGTTATCGGTAATGTTATTTATCTTCCCACCGACCTTAAAAAGCGGGAAAGATACAAGCGGTCAATCGAGTTATCCCGAAAATACGGGCTATATAGACAGAGCTTCTGCGGCTGTGAGTTTTCTAAGTCTGTACAGGACAGCTAAATTTAAAAAAGTTGTGCGCATAAGCCTTGACTTAAGGGCGTATGTGTGGTAGAATAATAAAAATAAAAATCTTTAAGCAGGGTGCTGTGACGCCGGCAAGATTGTAAATAAAGGGCTGTGTATCAGTCTATCTTGTTGTGTTTTAACTCTGCTTTACGGCAGAGTTTATTTTTTAGGATTCTTTTGCAAATGTTGAGTGTCAACCGCTACCCCTGACGAGTGAGGCGAGATTGGCTGAAACACCAATATCAGAAATAGTACTTTTTTCGGAGCAGATTATGGAGTTTACCTTTAAAAACGCACATATCTATAATAACGGTGTATTTGAAACAAAGGATTACACCGCCAAACTAAACGATACCGACCTTTCGGCCGGTATTCTTTCCGCTTTTAATAATATTTGTGTTTTACCGGCCTTTTGCGATGTGCATGTGCATTTCAGAGAGCCGGGATTTTTTTATAAGGAAACTATAAGGACAGGCTCCCTTTCTGCCGCAAGGGGCGGATACACCGATGTATGCACAATGCCCAACCTAAAGCCCGTGCCCGACAGCGTCGATAAAATTAAGGAACAGCTCCGCATTATAGATGATACGGCGGTAATACGCATACATCCCTACGCCGCAATTACAAAGGGTGAAATGGGGCAGGAATTGGTTGATTTTGACGCTCTTTCTCCCTACTGTATAGCCTTTTCGGACGACGGCAGGGGAGTGCAAAGTGAAGCCATGATGCGCTCTGCTATGCTTAAGGCAAAAGGACTTAATAAAATAATTGCCGCCCACTGTGAGGATAACAGCCTTTTAAACGGCGGTTATATTCATAAGGGCGAATACGCCGCCCAACACGGGCATAAGGGTATTAGCTCGGAGAGTGAATGGCGGCAGATTGAAAGGGACTTGAAATTAGCCAAAGAAACGGGCTGTAGATACCACGTTTGTCATATATCTACCGAGGAAAGCGTGGAGCTTATCAGAAAAGCAAAGGCGGAGGGTGTAGATGTCACCTGCGAGACGGGGCCTCACTATTTAGTACTCAGCGATAAGGACTTAGAGGAGGACGGGCGGTTTAAAATGAACCCGCCACTTAGAAGCGAAAGGGACAGGCTCGCACTTATTGAGGGTATAAAGGATGGCACAATAGATATGATTGCCACCGACCATGCACCCCACTCTTTGGAGGAAAAGTCAAAGGGACTTGAAAAAAGCCTTATGGGGGTTGTGGGACTTGAAACCGCCTTCCCTGTGCTTTATACTTTCCTTGTTAAAGAGGGTATAATAAGCCTTGAAAGGCTCATAGAATTAATGGCGGTTAATCCGAGAAAACGGTTTGGAATAAAAGAAACGGACGATGTCTGTGTATTTGCGCTTGACAGCGAATATACGGTAGACCCTAAAGAATTTATGACTATGGGTCGCAGCACTCCCTTTGCGGGAATGCGTGTTAATGGCAAAAATCTTATTACGGTATGCGGAGGAAAAACAGTATGGCAGATAAAATGAGAAAAAAATTAGTGCTGGAGGACGGCGCAGAATATTACGGATACGGCTTCGGCTGTGACTGTGAAAGGGTGTGCGAGATAGTATTCAATACCTCGGTTGTAGGTTATCAGGAGATAATTTCCGACCCGTCGTATACCTATCAGGCGGTGGTTATGAGCTATCCGCTTATAGGCAACTACGGTATTGCGGACGAGGACTATGAGACTAAGATTCCCACAATCGGCGGACTTATCGTTCGGGAATACAATGACCTGCCCTCCAACTTTCGTTATACAAAAACCCTTTCTGAGGTTATGGAGGAGTACAAAATCCCCGGTATTTCGGGGCTTGATACAAGGAAGCTTGCAAGGAGCATAAGGGACTTAGGCTCCCGCCGAGGCATTATAACAGGCGCTGATACCTCGGTAGAGGAGGCACTTGAAAAGATTAAAAACACCCCTGTGCCCCACGATGCGGTAAGTCGTGTCAGCTGTAAAAAACGCTGGTATTCAAGAACTGCCAACGCAAAGTACAATGTTGTGGCGATTGACTGCGGAATAAAGCTTAATATTATAAGAAGTCTTAACGCGCGGGGCTGTAATGTTACCGTTATGCCCTACAATACCGCCGCTGAAGAGGTTATTAAGTGCCGACCGGATGGAATTTTCCTCTCAAACGGCCCCGGCAACCCCGAGGATGTAACCCCTGTTATCGAGCTTGTAAAAGAGCTTCGCGGCAAATATCCGATTTTCGGAATTGACCTTGGTCACCAGATAATATCGCTGGCGGCGGGGGCTCAAACCTATAAGCTTAAATTCGGTCACCACGGAGGCTACCCCGTAAAGAACCTTGAAACGGGCAAAATCGAGATGACCTCGCAGAACCACATCTACACGGTAAAGGAGGAAAGCCTTGTCGGAACAGGGCTTACCGCCACACACATCAATATACTTGACGGTACGGTTGAGGGTGTAAAGGACGAGAAAAACAAAATTTTCAGCGTGCAGTACCACCCCGAAAGCGCCCCTGGTCCGCAGGACAGCGCCAAGCTTTTCGACCGATTCATCGCCTTAATGGAGGAAAAGTAAATGCCTAAAAGAACCGATTTAAAAAAGATACTTGTAATAGGCTCAGGTCCTATCGTAATAGGTCAGGCGGCGGAGTTCGACTATGCGGGAACGCAGGCGTGTTTGGCTCTTAAAGAAGAGGGGTACGAGGTAGTACTCTGCAACTCTAACCCCGCTACAATTATGACCGACACTACTATTGCCGACAAGGTTTATATGGAACCGCTTACACTTGAATATTTAGCAAAGATTATCCGCTATGAGCGCCCCGATGCGATTGTGCCGGGAATAGGCGGTCAGACGGGTCTTAACCTTGCGATGCAGTTAGAGAAAAAGGGCATTTTACGCGAGTGCAACGTCGAGCTTTTGGGAACGAGCAGCGAAAGCATCGAAAGAGCTGAGGACAGGGAACTGTTTAAGGAGCTTTGCGAGGAAATAGGCGAGCCTGTTTTAAGCTCGGTTATCGCCGAAAATATGGAGGACGGCCTGAAGGCGGCAGAGGAAATCGGCTACCCTGTAGTACTGCGCCCCGCCTTTACCTTAGGCGGTACGGGCGGCGGTTTTGCCGATAATCCGGAAGAGTGTGCCGAAATACTGCGCGGCGCGTTGGAGCTTTCTCCCGTTCATCAGGTTTTGGTGGAAAAAAGCATTAAGGGCTACAAGGAAATCGAATATGAGGTAATAAGGGACGCTAACGACACTGCGTTTGCTGTATGCAATATGGAAAATATCGACCCTGTCGGTATTCACACGGGCGACTCTATTGTTATCTGCCCCTCCCAGACCCTTACTAATAAGGAATACCATATGCTGCGTGACAGCGCTCTTAAAATAATCCGCGCCCTTAAAATAGAGGGCGGCTGTAACGTCCAGTTTGCGCTTGACCCACTCTCCTTTGACTACTATCTTATAGAGGTAAATCCCCGTGTTTCCCGTTCGTCCGCCCTTGCCTCTAAGGCAAGCGGCTACCCGATTGCACGGGTTACTGCTAAAATAGCGGTAGGCATGCATCTTGATGAAATTCAGCTTGCAAACACCCCCGCTTCCTTTGAACCGGCGATCGACTATGTGGTTACCAAAATGCCCCGCTTCCCCTTTGATAAATTCTCCTCTGCTAACAATAAGCTTTCCACTCAGATGAAGGCGACAGGCGAGGTAATGAGCATCGGCAGAACTATAGAGGAAAGCCTTTTAAAGGCGGCACGCTCCCTTGAAATAGGCGTAAACCACCTTTATATGAAGAAGTTTGACGAGTATTCCGAAGAAGAAATGCTTTCTTATATCGCCGACGGCACAGACGACCGCATTTACGCTATTGCCGAGCTTTTGCGCCGAAATGCCGATTTAGGACTTATATATGACGCAACTAAAATCGATATGCTTTTCCTTGAAAAGATTAAAAATATCGTTGCTATGGAGCGGCAGGTTCAGGATAATAAGGGCGATACCGAAACCCTTTACGCAGCTAAAAAGATGGGCTTTTCCGATGACTTTATCGGCAAGCTTTGGGACAAGAAGGGCGAGGAAATTTACAAAATCCGCTGTGACAAAAACATTTTCCCCGTTTATAAAATGATTGATTCCTGCGCCGCCGAATTTGAAAGCTATATCCCCTATTTCTACTCGACCTACGAGGAAGAAAACGAGTCGGTTGTGTCCGACAAAAAGAAGATTATCGTTTTAGGCTCAGGTCCTATCAGAATAGGTCAGGGTGTGGAGTTCGACTATTCCACCGTTCACGCAGTAACCACAATTAAAAATTCCGGCTTTGAGGCGATTATCATTAACAACAACCCTGAAACCGTCTCCACCGATTATACCTGCTCGGACAAGCTGTATTTTGAACCCTTATGCACCGAGGATGTTATGAACATTATTCACCTTGAAAATCCTGTGGGTGTTATCGCATCTTTGGGCGGTCAGACCGCTATAAACCTGTCCGACAGCCTTAACCGCCGCGGGGTTAAGATAATAGGTACCGATTGTGAAGCAATCGACCGAGCCGAAAACCGTGATTTGTTTGAAAAGGTATTAAAGAAGCTTGACATTCCCCAACCAAAGGGTCAGGCGGTCACCAAAATTGAGGACGGCGTTCGGGCGGCAAAGGAAATAGGCTACCCCGTGCTTGTGCGCCCGTCATTCGTACTGGGCGGCAGGGCAATGCAGATTGTCGCCGACGAGGAGCAATTACGCCGCTATCTACGCACTGCGGTTGAAATTGACGAGGATAAACCTGTGCTTGTTGACAAATACATTTCGGGCAAGGAGTTAGAGGTTGACGCTATTTGTGACGGGACAGATGTGTTCGTTCCGGGTATTATGGAGCTTGTTGAGCGTACGGGTATTCACAGCGGAGACTCGATAAGCGTTTACCCCACCTTCAGCATAAGCCAGAAGACCAAGGATACTATACTCGACTATACAAAGAAATTAGGTCTTGGTATAGGTATTGTGGGTCTTTATAATATCCAGTTTATTGTGGATAAGGAAGAAAATGTTTATATAATCGAGGTTAACCCCCGTTCTTCCCGTACTGTGCCCTTCCTTTCAAAGGCGACCGGCTACAGTCTTGCGGATATTGCCACGCTTGTTATTTTAGGCAAATCCCTTAAAGAGCAGGGCTTTACTAAGATTTACCCCGAGGAGAAAAAACGCTGGTATGTAAAGGTTCCCGCTTTCTCGTTTTCAAAGCTCAGGGGACTTGATGCCTACCTCTCGCCCGAAATGAAATCCACAGGCGAGGCGATAGGATATGACGACAAGCTGACCCGTGCCCTTTATAAGGCGCTAAAGGCCAGCGGAATGAGCGTTATGAACTACGGCACTGTTTTAGCGACTGTTTCCGATAAGGACAAGGAGGAGGCGCTCCCCTTAATCCGCCGTTTCTACAATATGGGCTTTAACATTCAGGCGACCGAGGGTACGGCGAAATTCCTAAAGGCTAACGGAATACGCACCCACGCCCTTAAAAAGATAAGCGACGGCAGTAAGGAAATTCCCGAGGCTATAAGGCAGGGTTATGTGACCTATGTTATCAACACAAGGGATATGAATTCCTCGGGCGGTCTGTCCGACGGTCACGAAATCCGCCGCTGTGCGGTTGAGAACAATGTCACAATGTTCACTTCCCTTGATACGGTTAAGGTATTGCTTGATGTGCTTGAAGAAACCACACTTGGAATATCTACTATTGATGCGTAAGGAGAAAACATGAAACAGGGAATCTATGAAATTCTTTTCAATTTTCAGCTTGCTCCAAATGTTTTCAGAATGGTGCTAAAGGGCGATACATCTGCTCTTTTATCACCCGGCCAGTTTGTCAATATAAAAATTGATGGGCTGTATCTTCGCCGTCCCATTTCGGTTTGCGATTATGATAAGGAAACCATAACCTTAATTTATAAGGTCGTAGGTGAGGGCACAGAGAAAATGGCTCAAATGGCGGCAGGGGACAAGATTGACCTTTTGGTAGGCTTAGGCAACGGCTTTAACGCCGAGAAAAAATGCCAAAAGCCTTTGGTGATAGGCGGTGGCGTAGGTATTCCACCCCTTTACGGCCTGTGCAAGGAGCTTATTAAATTCGGCAAAAAACCCATCGTTATTTTAGGCTTTAATACTGCCTCCGAAATGTTTTACGAAGAGGTTTTTAAGCTTTTAGGCATTGATGTTTATGTTACAACGGTTGACGGCTCTTACGGTGTAAAGGGCTTTGTTACCGATGTAATGAAAGATTTGGAATACGACTATTTCTACACCTGCGGGCCAAGCCCTATGTTTAAGGCAATTGAAAGTGTTGCCAAGACCTCGGGTCAGTTTAGCTTTGAGGAGCGTATGGGATGCGGCTTTGGTGCCTGTATGGGATGCACCTGCAAAACGAAATACGGCAACAAGCGTATTTGCAAGGATGGCCCCGTGCTTGAAAGGGAGGAAATCGTATGGTAAATACTAAAGTGAATCTTTGCGGTGTAGAGCTTGACAATCCGATAATTCCCGCAAGCGGCACCTTCGGTTTTGGCTATGAGTTCGCTTTAACTTATGATATTAACATTTTAGGCTCTCTTTCCTTTAAGGGAACAACCAAAGATCCCCGCTTCGGCAACCCCACGCCCCGCATCGCCGAGTGTAAGAGTGGAATGTTAAACTCCGTAGGTCTTCAAAACCCCGGTGTGGATAAGGTTATTTCAGAAGAATTACCTAAGCTTAAGGCCTGCTTTAAAAAGCCTGTTATGGCCAATGTAAGCGGTTTTTCGGTTGAGGATTATGTTTACACAGTAGAAAAGCTTGACAGTGAGAGTCAGATAGGCTGGTTTGAAATTAATATTTCCTGCCCTAATGTTCACGGCGGAGGTCTTGCCTTCGGCACAAGTGCCGAAAATGCGGCGGCGGTGACAAAGGCGGTAAAAAGGGTGACAAAAAAGCCCGTTATTATTAAGCTTTCCCCCAATGTGACCGATATTACAGAGATTGCAAAGGCCTGCGAGGCAGAGGGTGCAGACGGAATTTCCCTTATAAACACCCTCTTAGGTATGAAAATCGACCTTAAAACAAAAAAGCCTGTTTTAGCTAACAAGGCGGGGGGATTTTCGGGACCTGCTATTAAGCCCGTTGCGGTAAGAATGATTTATCAGGTTTATGATGCGGTTGAAATTCCCATAGTCGGAATGGGCGGAGTGGCCACTGCCGAAGATGTTATCGAGCTTATGCTTGCGGGGGCTACCGCCGTAGAGGTGGGAGCGGCTAATCTTGTAGAGCCCTTCGCCTGCAAAAATATAATTGAAAACCTGCCGAGAGTAATGGAAAAATATAAAATCAATAATTTAAGCGATATTATAGGAGGAGCGCACTAATGGGCAAGGATGTTATTATCGCCTGCGATTTTGCTTCGAAGGAAGAATGCTTTAGCTTTCTTGATAAATTCACAGGCAGGAAACCCTTTGTAAAAATAGGTATGGAGCTTTTTTACGCCGAGGGACCCCAAATTGTCCGCGAAATTAAGGCGAGGGGGCACAAAATTTTCCTTGATTTAAAGTTGCACGATATTCCCAATACGGTTAAAAAGTCGATGGCGGTGCTCTCCCGCCTTGATGTTGATATGACAAATTTACACGCCGCAGGCACAATTTCTATGATGGAGGCAGCGTTAGAGGGATTAACCCGTCCCGACGGCACAAGACCCTTGCTTATAGCAGTAACACAGCTTACTTCCACCGACCAGGAAAGAATGGAAAACGACCTGCTAATACGGGAGCCTATCGACAAGGTTGTTATGCACTATGCTTCTAATGCCGCGAAAGCGGGGCTTGATGGCGTTGTTTGTTCACCCCTCGAGGCCGAAAAGGTGCATAATACCTGCGGAAAGAGCTTTTTGACCGTTACTCCCGGTGTTCGCTTTGCCGACGGCGATGTGGGCGACCAAAAAAGGGTTATGACCCCCACTGAGGCTAAGAAAATCGGCAGCGATTATATAGTTGTGGGCAGACCCATAACTGCGGCGGCAGACCCTGTTGCGGCATATGAGCGGTGCGTAGAAGAATTTGTAGATTAATTCGGAACGCGGAATTATTAAGGAGATATAAATATGGAAAGCTATAAAAGAGAGTTTATTAAGTTTTTAGAGTCGGCGGGGGTATTAAAGTTCGGAGATTTTACCGCTAAATCAGGCAGAAAAATCCCCTATTTTATAAATGCGGGGGAGATTAAAACAGGCGAGCAGATAAGGAAGTTAGGCGAGTTTTACGCTAAGGCTTATTTTGAGAAGATAGGCAACAAAAAAACCGTGCTTTACGGACCTGCCTATAAGGGGATTCCGATTGCGGTGTCGGTTGCGGTAGCCCTTTCGGAAAACGGACTTGATGTACCCTTCTTCTTTAACCGCAAGGAGGAAAAGGATCACGGCGAGGGTGGCGTTTTTGTAGGCTACAAGCCGACTGAGGGCGAGGAAATCGTAATCGTTGAGGATGTTATCACGGCGGGTACGGCAATCAGGGAGAGTATGTCCATTCTTTCTTCCCTTAAAAATACTAAGGTTGCCGCAACCTTTGTTATGGTTGACCGTAAGGAAAAGGGTCAGACCGAGAAGTCCGCTATGGCGGAGGTAGGCGAGGAGTTCGGTTTTCCCGTATATTCAGTAGTTGATGTTTACGATATTATTGAGTACTTAGAGGAAGACGAAAGCAACCGAGAGAATGTTGAGCGCATAAAGAAGTATCTCCAAATTAACGGTGCAAAGGAATAAGAGTATGCGAAGCTTAATAGATATATCAGAGCTCACGGTTGGTGAGCTTGACAGCCTTATTAAAACTGCTAACGATATTATAGAGAATCCCCAAAAATACAGCGAAAAATGCAGGGGTAAAAAGCTTGCTACCCTGTTTTTCGAGCCTTCCACCAGAACAAGGCTTAGCTTTGAGGCGGCTATGTACGAATTAGGCGGCAATGTTTTGGGCTTCAGCGAATCCCAAAGCTCCTCTGCGGCAAAGGGCGAAAGCGTTGCCGATACCGCAAAAACCGTCAGCTGTTATGCCGATATTATAGCTATGCGCCACCCCAAAGAGGGTGCACCCCTTGTTGCGGCGATGAACGCAGGCATTCCGGTTATAAACGCAGGGGATGGGGGGCACAACCACCCCACCCAAACCCTTGCGGATTTACTTACAATCTACCGTGAAAAGGGCGGTTTTGAAAATTTAACCGTCGGTCTTTGCGGCGACCTTAAATTCGGCAGAACGGTTCATTCCCTTATTACGGCGCTTTCCCGTTATACAGGGGTAAGATTTGTGCTAATTTCACCCAACGAGCTTAAATTGCCGAGCTATGTAAAGGATACGCTTAAAGATAAAGGTATCCAC
>CAJGCQ010000019.1 GCA_904501875.1 Clostridiaceae bacterium
AAGGGTAAGCTTTTTAGAGTCGGCAAGCATATTTTTCATAACCTTTGCCGCCATGGGTGCCCATGAGCCGTTTTCCATAATCGCTACAGTGCGGTTTTGGTAGCCCCGCTCGGTTAAATGCTCGATAAAATTCCTCATAAAGGGGAAGATCCCCGCATTGTAGGTGGTGGTTGCAAGCACAAGCTTGCTGTAACGGAAGGCGTTTTCTACCGCTTTAGCCGTATCACAGCGGGCAAGGTCGTGTACTACTACCTCGGGACAGCCCTTTGCCTTTAAAAGAGAGGCTAACTTTTCTACCGCCTTTGCTGTATTGCCGTAAACAGAAGTGTAAGCGATAACTATACCCTCGGTTTCGGGGGTGTAGGAAGACCATATGTTGTAAAGGTTAATATAATAACCTAAGTTTTCTTTTAAAACAGGTCCGTGCAGGGGGGCAATTATCGAAATATCAAGTCCCGCCGCCTTTTTAAGCAGGGCTTGTACCTGGGCGCCGTATTTGCCTACTATACCTATATAATAGCGGCGTGCCTCGTCCGCCCAGTCCTCGGTCACATCATTGGCCCCGAACTTGCCGAATCCGTCGGCCGAGAAAAGCACCTTATCTGTGCTGTCATAGGTGACCATAACCTCGGGCCAATGTACCATGGGCGCGGTCACAAAGGTAAGGGTGTGCTTTCCGAGGGTCAGGGTATCCCCTTCGCCGACCACTATTCGGTTATCGGCAAAATCCGTGCCGAAGAACTGCCCCATCATATTAAAGGCTTTAGCCGTGGCGACAACCGTAGTGTTGGGGTTAAGCTTCATAAAATTGAGAATGTTTGCCGAGTGGTCAGGCTCCATATGCTGGATAATAAGGTAATCGGCCTTTCTTCCGTCTAAAGCCGACTCGATATTATCAAGCCATTCGTGTGTAAATCGGGCGTCCACCGTGTCCATAATTGCAATTTTTTCGTCAACTATAGCGTAGGAATTGTACGCCATACCGTTTTCAACCTTGTATTGGCCTTCAAACAAATCAATTTCGTGATCGTTTACGCCTACATATAATATATCATTTGTTATCTTCATTGTAATATCTCCTTTCATTCGATGACTTAATTATATCACATATTTGCCTATAATACCAGTAAAAAATTGAAAAAAACTACAAAAAGGGTTGCAATTTTGTAACCTTTTTGTTATAATGTTCTTCGAAATGATTACAAATTGTAATTTTTTAAGGAGTGAATTTTATCTTTAAGGAGTTTTTCAGTAAAGAAATTCTGACAGAAAAGCTGTCCAAATATAATATGTTTAAGCGTGTTTTCGAGTTTGTTAAAAGCAACCGCCTTTTTGTAAGGGCGGGTTCCCTTTGCCTTGTGGGTATGCTGGCTGTGGGTGTCAGCATTGTGTCGGTAGGTATAACCTTAGGCTTTAGGGTTAATTATGAGGGCTCGGATATTGCTACAGTAAGAAACACCGGCGTGTTTGATGCGGCTAAAAATATTGTACTGGAGCATTTAGAGAGTGAAAATGCCGACAGCGTCATTAAAAACCCTGGTTTTAAAATGACCCTTACCGTGTCGGACAGGCTTGATACCGCAATGACCCTTGCAAACGCAATTGTCGAAAATACAAATGATATCGTAGAGGCTTCCGCTCTTATTGTAAACGGGGAATGCGTAGCCTGCGGCGAGGCAGAAGAGCTAAAAGACCGCCTTGAAAAACACCGCACCGCCTTTGAAACAGAGGGTGGGAAAAACAGTTCGGAATTTACCGAAAATGTAACCCTTCAAAACGGATATTATTTGAAGTCCGAAATCTCGGATTCCGATAAAATTGAGGCGGCTATTCAAAGCATAGGGGTAAAGACCGTATCGGTTATCACTATGGATATGGAGATAGCTTTTTCAAGAAAGACGGTTAAGACCGCAGAAAAGCGTATAGGCTATTCCGAGGTCACTACTGTGGGACAAAACGGAATTTCCCGCAAAACCGAAAGGGTTGAAATGGTAAACGGCGAGGAAATCTCCCGCACTGAGCTTTCAAATGAGGTTATAAAGGAGCCCGTGACCGAGGTTAAAATCGTGGGTACGGCAAAAACCACTGCAAGTGCGGCACAGCGCTCTGCTGAACGAAGCGCAGGCTTTATCTGCCCGCTTAAGAGGGGCAGCTTTGCCGTAAGCTCCTATTACGGTGACGGCAGAAATCATAAGGGTATGGATCTTGCCGCCGATAAGGGCACGCCTATTTACGCAGTAGCGGTCGGCACGGTGATATCTTCGGGATACGATAAGGATTACGGCTACAATGTTGTTATAAAGCATTCAAACGGCCTCAGCACAAGATACGCCCACGCAAGCACACTTTGTGTGGAAAACGGCGAGACGGTATCTCAGGGCGATGTTATCGCCTATGTGGGCAGTACGGGAACTTCAACAGGCAACCACCTGCATTTTGAGGTAATGGCAAACGGAAAACGTGTCAACCCGATTTCTTACATTGGGCTTGATTAATAATTGAAAATAAAATGAAGACCGAAGGAGCATCGTTTCCTCGGTCTTCATTTTATTTTGCTTGATTTAATTGGCGGCTTCGTTCTGCGAATTGTAATCGACTTCCAATAAAAGATAGCTTGAAACGGCATAAACCGTTTGACCGTTAAAGGTAAGCTTTGCCCAGCCGTTTGAATGCTTGCCTATAAGCTCTGCAAATTCTCCCTTTTTAAGGGTATAAACCACTTCGGAATTTTGGGTACTTGGTGCCGTGCGGAGATTTGTTTCGGTTTTCGCAGTCACCCTGCCCGAGGCGGGGGAGAAGCCGTCCGAAACGCTTTCGCTTTTTGAGGAAGTGCTGTTCACCTCGGTAGTGAGCAGACTTGTTTTTGCATATGCGGTTCTGCCGTTATATGTGACCTTTGTCCAGCCTATGGGGCTTACTCCAATACGGGTTACAAACTCGCCGTTTTTAATAGTGGCTACAATTTCGCTGTTGGTGTTAGGCTCGGCACGCAGATTGGTCTCGCTTTTTGCGGTGACCTCGCCGTCTGCAGGGGAGAAGCCGTCCGAAGCAGATGAGTTCTCGGTCGGCTTGTAGCTTTTATCGGTTGTAAGATAGCTTGTTATTGCATAAACAGTTTTGCCGTTTAGCTCAAGCTTCGACCAGCCGTTACTGCCCGTTGCCGTGCGTTTTAAAAACTCGCCGTTTTTAAGTGTGCCTACAATGTTGCTTTTGGTGGTCGCTGCATCACGGAGGTTTGTCTCAATCTTTGCGGTTACCTTATCGGAAACGGCGGTGTAGATATTATCGCTGACAGTAGGAGCCTTGGCTTCTTTAGGTCTTGCATCAGGGTTTTTAGCCGCCTTCTTTTGCCTTGTGAAATAGGAAACCGACATATCTGCGTTGCCCGAAATGCCGCTTACAGTGCCCTTATCGGTATACTGCCACATATCGTACTTACCGCCGTAATCGGGCGTTGCGGTTTGCGGATAGGGGACATCGGGATAACGGGCAACCCAGACAGAATAAGAATTTTCGATCCTCGGGGTATCCCAATAAAGGGAATTATCAAGCTCGCTTTTCGCAGAATACAGCATTCCCTCGTATCCGTTTTGCTCTACATACCGTAAAAAGGCGAGGGCGTTGTCTGTTCTCTGGGCGTTGGGAATGCCGTACATACGGCTTTCGGAATTTTTAAAGCCCTCGCAGTCATACACAACGGGATAGGAAATGGGATAACCCGCAACTGCCGAAACAGTCCATTCGGCTTCCTCAAAGGCTTCGGCGGCGGTTGTTGCGGTGGAGAAAAAGTATACCCCCACAAGCACTCCCGCCTTGTCTGCCTGCTGAATATTGTAGTCGGCGCAGTCGTCCTTATATATAACCCCGTTTTCGCCCCGAAAGCCGATTCTTATAATTGCAAAGTCTATTCCGGACTTTTTAACCTTTGCCCAGTCGATTTTTCCCTGCCATTTGGAAACATCAACTCCGTTTGCCTTGCCCTTCTTAATTTCTAATTCCTCGGCTTTAACCGCTGTGCCCGATTCGGTGTTAAAATCGATATTTTCAGGGTCTAAAGCGTCGGTATGTTCGCTGTTTGCGGGGGAAGAGGTCAAAGCGGATGTGTTACTTTCGGTGTCCTTTTCCTCACAGCCCACTGCCGAAACCGTAAGTATAAATGCGGCGGTAAGGCAAAGCAGTTTTTTAAGATATTTGTATTTTTTCATAATTAACCCTACCAATCAACCGATTTCGCACAGGCTTCAAGGTCCATGGAGTCTATAACTCCCGCCCCTTCAAGCATTTGATAAGCCTTTTGTATGGTGTTCGGATTGACGCAAAGCTCTAACGCTAACTGCCGAGCGCTCGGCAGCCGGTCTCCCTCTTTTGAAAGCCCCAACGCCTTCATACGGATAAAGGCGTTTACTATCTGGTCGCAGATAGATACGCCGCCTTTATAATGCAGCTGAAGCACAAGATACCTCCGAAAAAGTTTTTGACTTTACTAATATTAATAGTACAGATAAATTATACACTATATTTAACTCTTAGTCCAACAATATTTTTATTAATTTTAACTCTTGAAAAAGATTTTTTGTGATGTATAATATAAATTTGGAAATTATTTTGAATTAGGGGTTTTATTGTGGACTCATACAGCTTTTTATTATCGTTGGCATTAATTTTGGTGTTCACCAAAATTTTCGGAATTGCAACGGCTCATGTGCATTTGCCTCAGGTGGTGGGTGCGCTTTTGGCGGGCATTATTTTGGGACCCAGCGGTATAGGAATTTTACACGAATCGGACTTTCTTGTAAAAACTGCAGAAATAGGCGTTATTATGCTTATGTTTATTGCGGGTATTGATACCGATATTAACGAGCTTAAGCGCACAGGCCCCGCCGCCTGCCTTATCGCTATAATGGGCGTGTTTGTGCCGATTATCGGGTGCGGAGGCGTTTATTACCTCTTCTTCGGCGACGGATTTAATCAGTTAAGTATGCTGAAGGCGGCCTTTGTTGGGGTTGTGTTTGCGGCCACATCGGTAAGCATTACGGTCGAGACATTAAACGAGATGGGTAAGCTTAAAACCCCTGTGGGTACAACCCTTTTGTCCGCCGCAATAATTGACGATATTATAGGTATTATAGTATTAAGCGTGCTTTCGACTATGGGGGACAGCGCCGCAAACCCCGGCGCTACAGTGCTTAAAATTCTCGCATTTTTCGCATTCACCTTTGTTGTCGGTTTTGTTGTATATAAGTTATTCAAAAAGGTCACTATACATCACGAAACAAGCCGCCGTGTAGCTGTTTGGGCGCTGGCGTTCTGCTTCCTTATGTCCTACTGTGCGGAAAAGCTTTTCGGGGTTGCCGATATAACGGGAGCTTACTTTGCGGGGGTAATTCTTTGCAACCTTACTAAGTCAAGGCAGTATGTTGCAAAGAAAATCACCGCCGCTTCTTATCTTCTGTTCACTCCCGTTTTCTTCGCTAATATCGGTCTTAAAACCGACCTTTCGGGAATTAATGCACAAATTTTGTTTTTCGCCATTGTGCTGGTGGTTATGGCGGTTCTGACTAAGATTGTAGGCTGCGGGGTTGCGGCAAGGATCACAAAACTGAACAACCGAGAATCCCTTACGGTAGGGATAGGAATGGTTGCCCGAGGCGAGGTGGCGCTTATGGTTGCCCAGAAGGGGATAGACAGCGGCTACATAGATTCCTATGTATTCCCCGCAATAGTGCTTTGCGTTGTTATAGCTGCGCTTATAACCCCCGTGCTTTTAAAGCTTTCTCTTTCTTACGGTAAAACAAGCGGTTCGGGGGAGTCTCAAAGCCATCCCGAAGGGTCCCACGCAGCCCCTTAAAATAAAAATAAAAAAATACTTGACAAATCGGATTTTTGGTATTATAATTCATTTGTTGCAATCCAAAGACAGCAGGTGACCGTTTCGGTCGTAAGTTTTTCGCCTGCCGAGGTGTGCGCTTAAATAATTCGTTTATTTACGCCCGTCCTATGTCTTTGGACGGGCTTAAGTTTTTTTCGGAGGTGAAATTAATGCCTAACGCTTCTATTTTAGAGAAAAAGCAACAGCAGGTTGCCGCTCTTGCGGAAAAGATTTCGGGCGCTGTTACAGGAGTAGTCGTTGACTACAAGGGTATCAATGTTGCTGACGATACTGCGCTTCGTAAGGAGCTCCGCGAAAACGATGTGGACTATTTCGTTGTTAAGAACACGATTTTAGGCCGTGCTATTGAGGGCACCTCTGTTGAGGGAATGAAATCTGTATTAGAGGGTACTACCGCTATCGCTCTGTCCAAGGAGGACTATACTGCGGCAGCGAGAATACTCTGCAAATTCGCCGAGGGTCACGATAACTTTAAGGTTAAGTCGGGATTCCTTGACGGTGAAGTAGCTGATGTAGCTACAATCGAGTCTCTTGCAAAGCTCCCCAGCAAGGAGGTTCTTCTTGCAACGGTTTGCAGTGCATTCCAGGCTCCTATTGCGGCATTTGCCCGTGCTGTACAGGCAATTGTCGATAAAGACGGCTCCGCTGATGCGGAATAATTATCAAATTAAAAAATATTAATGGAGGAATTTAAAATGGCATCTGAGAAAATCACAGCTATGATTGAAGAGTTAAAGACTCTTACAGTTCTTGAGCTTTCTGAGCTCGTTAAAGCAGTAGAAGAGGAGTTCGGCGTATCCGCTGCGGCAGCAGTTGCAGTAGCAGCTCCGGCAGCAGGCGGCGCAGCAGCTGCTGAGGAGAAGACCGAGTTTGACGTTGTTCTTAAGGAAGCTGGCGCTGAGAAGATTAAGGTTATCAAGGCTGTTCGTGAGATCACCGGTCTTGGACTTGCTGAGGCTAAGGCTATCGTTGACGGCGCTCCGAAGACCCTCAAAGAGGCTGTAGCTAAGGAAGAGGCTGAAGCTATGAAGGCTAAGCTTGCTGAGGTTGGCGCTACTGTTGAGCTTGCTTAATTAAGCGGCAAAATCAAAAAAATCAAGGCTGTTGCTTGTGTTTTGCACCTGCAACAGCCTGTTTTTATACTATTTTATTTTGCGGCTTGCCCGCCAAAAACGCCTTAATATTATTCTCAACAATACCTAAAAGCCGCTTTCTTGTGGCCAAGGGTGCCCAGGAGGTGTGAGGCGTTATTATTA
Source organism: Clostridiaceae bacterium (assembly GCA_904501875.1). Classification (GTDB taxonomy): domain Bacteria; phylum Bacillota; class Clostridia; order Oscillospirales; family Acutalibacteraceae; genus UBA737. Next base: position 7,147 of record CAJGCQ010000019.1, read on the forward strand.
TATTAGGCGCTGTTTCGAGACGGCTTTTCTTGCTCTGCGGTTCCATTTTTAAAACATCTACCGCCGCTCCCGAAAGCTTACCCGTACTTAGCGCATTATAAAGCGCATCCTCGTCCACCGTGCCGCCCCGTGAGGTGTTGATAAAAAATGCGCCGTCTTTACATTTATCAAAGGCCTCTTGGTTCATCATATCCGCACTCTGCTCGTTGAGCGGGCAGTGGAGCGAAATAATATCGCTTTCTTTTAGCAGGGTATCAAAATCAACAAATTTAGTCTGTCCGTTTTGGCGCACTGTTCTTGTATATACCAAAACATTGATGCCGAGTCCCTTTGCCGCCCTTTCCACCGCTTTGCCTATACTGCCGTAGCCCACAATACCGAGGGTTTTGCCGAACGCCTCTTCCGTGGAAAAGACGAGGGGAGAGAAGACCGCCGCCCCTTTCCAGCCGCCCGACTTTACAAAGGTATCATACTGCGGAATTTTGGTATAGTGTATTAAAATATAGCCCATAACCTGTTGGGCGACCGCATTTGTGGAATATCCCCCCGCATTGCATACCGTAACGCCCTTTTGGGAGGCATATTCGGTGTCTATATTATTATATCCTGTTGCAAAAAGCCCTATATATTTGAGATTGGGTGCGGAGTTGAAAACCTCTTTGTCGATAACCGTTTTATTACACAATATAATATCGGTATCTGCAATTTCCATTAAAAGCTCGGCACGGCTGATGTTTTCGTACTCAACAACTTCGCCAAACTGTTTAAAGGTATCAAGCGAGAGGTCGCCGTTTGCTTTAAGGGTGGCGCAATCAGTTAAGAGGAGTTTCATTTTTTTGCCCGACCTTTCTCTTTGTGCCGTCAGGCTCTAAAATATATGTGTTTTCAAGCTGAGAAATAAGGCTTTGCCTGTATGCTTCAATATACTCTCGGCGCAGAGTAAACTGCTCCGCCTTTTCTTCTTCGGTAAGCCCTTCTGCTTTCTGCTTGCGTGCAAGCTCGTTTATGCGTTTTATCTTTTCTTCAGTCATAATCTACCTCAAATTTCGTTTCTGCCCTCTAAGGCACGGGCTAATGTAAACTCGTCGGCGTATTCGAGGTCGCCGCCTACGGGTATGCCGTATGCAAGGCGGGTGACCTTAATCCCCATGGGCTTTACAAGGCGGGAAATGTAGCTCGCCGTTGCCTCGCCCTCAACCGTGGGGTTGGTCGCCATAATAATTTCACTTACTTCACCCGAACCAAGCCTTGCCATTAATTCCTTAATTCTTAATTGGTCGGGTCCTATGCCGTCAAGGGGGGAAATAACCCCGTGCAGGACATGATAAACGCCGACATACTCCCGTGTGCGTTCAAACGCCATAACATCCTTAGGCTCTGCCACAACACAGATAACCGAGGAGTCGCGGCGGCTGTCATCGCAGATGTCGCACACCTCTTTATCGGTAAGTCCCTGACAGACCTTGCAGAAATGGATTTTTTTTCTTGCATTAATGAGGGCTTCGGCGAATTTTTCGGCACGCTCGGGGGGTTGCTCAAGTATACTGTAAGCAAGTCTTTGCGCAGTCTTTCTGCCGATGCCGGGCAGTCTTTCAAACTGGGCGATAAGCTCAGTAAGCGGTACTATATTATTAGCCATTTTTAAAACATTCCGGGCATATTAAACCCGCCTGTGACAGCACCCATTTCGGTTTCAGAATCCTGTTTGGCTTTTTCGATAGCCTCATTAACTGCTACTGTGATTAGGTCTTCGAGCATTTCAGCATCGTCGGGGTCTACCGCCTCGGGCTTAATCTTTATTGCTTTAACGGTATGCTTGCCGTCAACCGTAACCTCAATCATTCCGCCGCCGGATACCGCAGTATATTCCCGCTGCTCCAAATCTGCCTGAAGCGTTTCAATATCCGCCTGCATCTTCTGAGCCTGCTTTAGCATCTGGTTCATATTGCCGGGTCCGCCTGAGTTTGGTATTCTTACTTTCATAGGTCTTCTCCTTAATTAATTTCAAAGTTTTTAAGCTTATCCGCCAAAGCGGCAAGGGGGTCTTCTTTAGCGGTCACCTTTGCCGGGGTGTAGGGCCCTAACTTATATGTGGCACCAAGTACCGTCTGTGCGGCTTTTCTTATACTGTCCTTATACACACCGTTCAAGCTGTTTATAAGGGAGCGGAACTGGGTGTTGGGCGCATCTATTAAAAGGTATTGATCCTTAATATACGCCTTGGAATCCTTAAGCACACCCGCAATAAGCGGTGCGGAGGTTTTTAATATACTCAAAATCTCGCCCCAGCTTTGGACGGGGGATATTTCACTGCTTTGCGGGGCTTTTGGAGCCTCTGCAACAGTCTCCTCGGGTGGCTCGGGCAGGGGGATTTCTTTTTCCTCTTGCATATCATACGGCTTTTCGACAGCAGGTGTCGGAGTTGACTTTGCAGGTGCGGGGGTCGCCTTTACCACTCCGCTTTCAAGGGCGCTTATTCTGCGTTCCAGCGAGGTAATGTCGGACGAAAGGGCAGGTGTACACAGCTTTATAACCGTCATTTCCATCTCACAGCGGCGGTTGCCGCTGTGCATACCCGAATTTGCCGATTGCAGTAATGAAAGGGTGTACATTATATCCTTTATATCATAGTCTGCCGCCTGTTTTTCAAGGGCTTTGAGCTTTGCCATTGAGCAGACAATAGGCTTAGATTCACCCTTCACGGTCTTTATTATCATTAAATCCCGATAATGGGAGGTAAGCTCCGATAGGAGGCGACTCATATCCACAGAATTGCCGTAAAGTTTATCAATGAGCATTAAAGCATCCTCGGCATTCTTTGCCTTGATATAATCCGTAAGGGTTATAAGATGGTCGCTACCCGCCATTCCGCAAACGCCTTCCACCGTTTCTTCATCAATATTTTTGCCGACGGAGGCACACAGGTCTAAAATCGATAGGGCGTCCCTCATTCCGCCGTCTGCCGCTGCGGCGATAAGCGAGGCCGCACCGAGGGACACAGTAAGACCCTCTTTATCAGCAATATACTGTATGCGCTCACAGATTCTGTCCGCCTCAATTCTTTTAAAATCAAAACGCTGACAGCGTGAAAGAATCGTGGCGGGAAGCTTGTGCACCTCGGTTGTGGCGAGGATAAATATAACATGGGAGGGGGGCTCCTCAAGGGTTTTTAAAAGCGCATTAAAGGCGCTCGTGGAAAGCATATGCACCTCGTCTATAATATAAACACGGTACTTTGAAGAGGCGGGGGCGAAGGCAACCTGCTCTCTTAGCTCCCTTATACTCTCAACGCTGTTGTTTGAGGCGGCGTCAATCTCCACAATATCGGTATTTTCCCCGTTTGCCACCGAAAGACAGCTCTCGCACTTAAGGCAGGGGTCGCCGCCGTCGGGGTTTAAGCAGTTTACCGCCTTGGCTAAAATCTTAGCACAGCTGGTTTTTCCCGTTCCCCTTGTTCCTGTAAAAAGGTATGCGTGAACGGTTTTGCCTAATGCAAGCTCGTTTTTAAGGGTTTCGGTTATATGCTCCTGCCCCACAACATCGGAAAAGGTTTGGGGGCGGTATTTGCGGTAAAGCGCCTGATATGCCATATTTATACCCTCCTTTTTGCTTAGGCTGACAAGAATAATCCGAACCTGATTTTGGAGGATTATTCTCGCCAGCCTTACAAAAATTGCGTATTTAAGTGTACGAATGAGCCGATTTACTGCGGCGCACGGGAAGACCGCTTAATGCTGCTCGGTTCCCCGCCTGACATGGTTCACAGCACCCCGTCGCACAGGACCCGCCCATTCGCACACTTAAACACGCAAAATTTACTTGACGAGAGTTATTTTATCATAAAAATAATATTTTTACAATACCAAACACATAAAATGTTGAAAAAAATTCATATTGTTGATATAATTATATTGTACAGTAAGAATGAAAGGTGTGTCTTTTTTGAAAGGAATACCCGTAAAAAAGCTTTTTGCAGAAAATGAAAGCTTAGGCTATGGGCTGTTGAAAACCATAACCTACCCGTTTGAAGCGTTAAGCTTTATAAGTGATTATATTAAGAAAGCAGGCCCCACCCTTGCCCCACGTATTTATGAGCAAAAGGGTGAGGATATTTGGATAGCTCGGTCTGTTAAGGTGACCCCCACCGCCAGCATAACAGGTCCCTGCATTATAGGTGAGGTAGCAAAAAAGCAATATGAGTATTGAAATATGGGATGTGCTTGACGAAAACGGAACCCCCACAGGCAAGACCGCTCTGCGGGGGCAAGGCGTTTTAAAGTCGGGGGAATACCACCTTGTTGTGCATATATGGATTGTCTCGAGCAAGGGAGACTTTTTAATTCAGCGCCGTGCGGAGGATAAAAAGCTTATGCCGGGCGAATGGGCGGCAACGGGCGGAGCGGCTGTTTCGGGGGAGGATTCCTTCGCCGCCGCAAGAAGGGAGCTTTTTGAGGAGCTGGGTATAAAATCCGACGAGCAAAGCCTCAAAAAGATTGAAAGGATTAAAAGGCGCAATTCGCTCCTTGATATTTGGGCTATAGTATGCGATATTCCCGAAAGTGAGCTTGTGCTCCAGCGTTCCGAGGTGGCAGAGGCTAAGTGGGTTACCGAGGAGACGCTTAGAGGAATGATTGCGAACGGAAATTTCCACAATTACGGTAAAGAATATTTTGACAGAATTTTCGGAAAGATAAAAGAGCTTAGAGGTGCAGTTTATGAGTTTTAAAACTAATGGCGTTACATGTGTCAGATGTCACGCTTATCTTTTCGATGACGATGATGTGGTTTACTGCCCTGTTTGCGGGGGGCCTCATCACAGGGATTGTTATAACGAGATAGGGCACTGTGCACTTGAAGCCCTTCACGGAACGGATAAGCAGTATGATAAGCTTAAAACCGCCGAGCAAGCCGACCTCGAAAATGAGGCAAAGAGAGAACACACGGACGAGAATACCGAGGGTGAAGTCGCCTGCCGGATGTGTAACGAGAGATATGATTTTTCCCTTAATACCTGTCCTAAATGCGGGGCACCTAATATTGCAAAGGTCGGGGGAAGCTTTGTAAGCTTCGACTTTTTGGGTGGTGTTCCCGCAGACTGTGATATAGGCGATGGTGTGACCGCAGAGGAGGCAAAGTGGCTTGTTGCGGCAAATACGTCTCGGTATATTCCGAAATTTGCGGTTTTAAACAAGAATAACCGGACATCTTGGAATTGGATGGCGTTTCTCTTCCCCTGTGGGTGGTTGCTTTCCCGCAAAATGTATAAAAGCGGGATTGTGGCGGGGCTTTTAACCGTGATAGCTTCCATTCTTTATCTACCCTTAAGCAATGCGATTTATAATTTAGGATATATGGGCAACGAGACCTATACCGATATTGCAGCTAATGTTTTGGAACACATTTCGGATATAGGTGCGGCGGTTGTGGTTTTCGCTGTGCTTGGGGGTGTACTAAATCTTGTCATACGCATTATTTCGGGGATTTTCGGCGATTATCTTTACAAAAGATATACGATAGAGACGGTAAAGAAAATCCGTAATGAGAGTGCTGATATGAATTATGATTACCGAAAAAAGGGCGGGGTCAATATGTTCCTCTTCTTTATCGGTTTTATGGCGGTGGAGTATTTGCCCTCGATTATAGCTATGTTTATATAGGAGGAATGATAATGGATAAAAAAATTTGCTCCGAATGCGGAGTGGCAAATGAAAACGATTATACTTATTGCAAAAACTGCGGTGCTCCCCTTGTAAAGAGTGGGCCCAAGCCTGAGTTTATAGGGGATGCGGCTGAAAATAAAGCCGATGCGGGCAGCTTTGATACAAATGCGAACACGGGCGGTTATACTCCGCCCTACGGCACGCCTAATTACGGTGAAGCAAACTATTGGCCCTACAATACCTACACCTCTTACGCAATAGACGGTGTCCCTGCCGAGGATGTTGCCTTCTTTGTGGGTAAAAAGTCGGCAGATGTAATGCCTAAATTTATGAAGATGGAAATTACCCATTCCAAGGTATCTTGGTGCTGGCCTGCTGCAATTTTAGGCTTTATCTTCGGTCCCTTGGGTGCGGCGATTTGGTTCTTTTACCGTAAAATGTATAAAATCGCTTTAATACTTTTAGCAGCGGGAACGGTGCTTTCCTTCACAACGGCGGCGCTCACATACAATGTAGGCACCCAAGATATGAAAGGTATTTTTGAATCCATATCCGAAGGGGACGCCGACGCTTTACTCGAAGCCTTCAGAAGTATTGAGGCAGGCGAAACCGCACTCACCCTTTTGGCTTCGGGGATTAATGAGCTGGCAAATCTTGCGGTCTGCATACTTTGCGGCCTGTTTGGGTTTTACGCATATAAAAATCATTGCGTCAGGTCAATTAAAGGCTTTATACAAAACGGTATAGACCAAAGATATTACCGAATGGGGCTTGCCTCTTTAGGCGGGGTCTCGGGCGGTATGATGGCAGTGGGCATTATTTCAATGATAGTTATTGAAAATATTGTCAGCACGGTTATTAATATATTTTTTGCAATCTAACAAAACAGAAAAGAGGAGAAGGTTATGAAAATCAAAAAAGCGATTATCCCCGCAGCAGGTCTTGGCACAAGAGTACTTCCCGCATCTAAGGCTATGCCTAAGGAGATGCTCCCCATTGTGGATAAGCCCGCAATACAGTATATCGTTGAAGAGGCGGTAAATGCGGGAATAACCGACATTCTCATAATTACCAACCGAGGCAAGGGTATTATAGAGGACCATTTCGACCATTCGATAGAGCTTGAGGCAATGCTTGAAAGACGGGGCAACACCGAGATGCTTGAAAACCTTAATAAGGTTGCAAACCTTGCAAATATATACTTTATACGCCAAAAGGAAACCAAAGGTCTTGGCGATGCGGTGCTTCGTGCAAAGGAATTTGTGGGGGACGAGCCCTTTGCCGTCCTTTACGGCGATGATGTTATAGTGGGTGAAATCCCCGCTATAGGCGAGCTTTGCGAGGCTTACGAAAAATA
>CAJGCQ010000020.1 GCA_904501875.1 Clostridiaceae bacterium
AAGCATTAAAATGTAAAGAAAACCCTCGGTTTTTGACCAGTTCTTTTTCGGACACGAATGACAAAAATCCCGAATTCGAAAGCGTTCGGGATTTTACTTTTTACTTCTTACTTCTTCTCTCTTACCTAAAATAAAGTTTGATACGGGATTTTTGGGAAGTAATAAGTAATAGGTAATAAGTTCGGTGTGGCTCTGCCACGAATTATAAAAATACTCCGCATGGATTTTATCACTATATTTCTGCTTTTGATGTGCCATAAAAGTATAATTTTAAAAATCAAAATATACCCCCCTATTGACAATATACCCCGACGGGGTATATCATAGATTCGGGGGTGGACTATGGATAATAATTGTTGCAACAAGAAAACTAAAAGAAGCCTTGACGAGAAAAAATTAATAATCAATAGGCTAAACAGAATTAGCGGACAAATAAATGGAATACACAAAATGATTGAAAATGACGCATATTGTAATGATGTATTAGTTCAGTTGTCTGCTGTTAAAAATTCCATTAAAAGCCTGTCGACGCACATTTTAGAAAATCATTTGTATATGTGTGTGTCGAGGGATTTGGAAAATGGTGAGTTAGATACTATTGACGAATTAATTAGCTTGTTCAAAAGATTTAACCAATAGGAGGTGAAAATATGGATAAAATCGTAATTTGTGAAAAATGCGGTGCAATGGTTAAGGTATTAATCGACTGCACTTGTGAAAATTGTGGTATTAAATGCTGCGGCGAAACTATGAAAGAAATTTCGGTAGAAGAAGCTAACAAATATTTAGAGGGTAAGCAGTAAACGATTTTTCACGCATTTTTTCTTAAAACCATTGTATTTTTAACTTTGCAAAGAAAATCATTTGGTTTTAGACCGCTTATTTGTACAAGAAAGTCAAAAATCCCGTTCTCGCAAGAGAGCGGGGTTTTATTTTTACAATTTGTTTAAAACAATTTAAAGAGTTTTTTAAAGGTAAACTTCCGATTTTGTTTGTTTTTTCGTAATATACCTTGCATTTTATGAAAAGTGTTGATATAAGAAAAATATGGAGGAGCAATTTCCGAGAGCTTCATATATAAATATTCTCCTAACGGTTGTTATTATATTATTTATATGATATAATTAAAAAACAAAAATAATGGAAGTGTAAATATGTCGATTGAGAAGGTAAGAGAATATTTTAAATCTGTTGGAATAGAGGAACGGATAAAGGAATTCAGCGAATCCAGCGCAACCGTGGAGCTTGCCGCTAATGCCCTCGGGTGCGCTCCCGAGAGGATTGCAAAAACCCTGTCCTTTAGGGCGAAGGATGACTGCGTGCTTATTGTAGCCGCAGGGGATGTTAAAATCGACAATTCAAAATACAAAGCACAGTTCGGAGCAAAGGCGAGTATGCTCAAATTCGACGAGGCGGCCGAGCTTGTAGGCCATGCCGTCGGGGGAGTATGTCCCTTTGCGGTAAATGACGGCGTAAAGGTTTACCTTGATGAATCCCTTAAGCGCTTCCCGACGGTGTTTCCCGCCTGCGGCAGTTCAAACAGCGCAATCGAGCTTACTATAGCCGAGCTTGAAAGGTATTCGGGATATTTGGCTTGGGTGGATGTTTGCAAGCCCCGTGAGGTGTAATAAAATGGAATTGATAGCTAAATATTTCGGTGAACTGTCGGCCGCGGAGATTTATGAAATATTAAAATCACGGGCAGAGATATTCTTTTTAGAACAAAAAATACTTTGTCTGGATATGGATAATGTCGATTACAACAGCCTGCATTGCTTCTTTGCGGAAAAGGGCAGAGTTACCGCATATTTAAGGGCATTTCCCACAGACGCCGGCACCGTCAAAATAGGTAGGGTGTTGACCCTCAGCCACGGCAAGGGCACAGGAAAAGAGCTAATGGAAAAGAGCTTAGCCGTGATTAAAGATAAAATGAACCCCCAAAAAGTGACGGTAGACGCACAGGAGCAAGCCATAGGCTTCTATGAAAAATCAGGCTTTAAGGTGATATCCGATGTTTTTATGGAGGAGGGCGTTCCCCACGCTGAAATGGAGCTGAAATTTTAATCACCTTAAAAAACTGTCCTAAAATATTATAAAAGACCGAATTCATACAGAAATCGGTCTTTTTGTTTTATATACTTCCTACGCAGGTCAAGGCAGCGCTTTGCCTAAGCTTAATTTGTATTTTTAAGAAATCTTTTTGTAAACGGGGATATTTTCGGTGTTTACATGGATTATGCCGTTTTCAGGCAGCTTAATCTCTTCACCTGTAAAGAAATCTGCCCATTTAGCAGAGATGGGAAGGTAAACATCACGCTCGTTGCCTGTGCCTGCGGCGATAGGAGCAACTAAGATATCATCGCAGAACATATACTCGTTGTCTACCCCGTAGGTTCTCCAGTCGTCGGTAAAGTCCATTACCAGCGCACGGATGGGGGGCTTGCCGGTGGTGTGGTATTTGTCAAACGCTTCTTTAAGCATTGGTATCAAGCGATAGCGAAGCTTGATAAGCTCTCTGATTTCGTCCTCACAGTCGAAGATAACCCACGGAATACCGTCATAGTACCAAGCGTTAACCAAGCACTGGGTTGAGAAGATAATGCACTGCATACGGCGGATGCACTCTTCCTTTGTGTCTGCCTGACGGAATTCAGGAGTCCAGAGAAGACCCGAAAAGCCCGAGTTTACAACGCCTCGGATAAAGTCCGTATGGTCGTACAAATCGCTGTAGAGAACAAAGGGGTAGGGAGCGGCGAGGGCGCCCAACTGGCGGATTTCGGAAAGGGTTTGATTTTCGCCTAAAGCGTCCATCAGGGTTTGGGCGTACAGGGTGCCGAAAAGCGAGTGGTACTGGTCGCCCTCAAGGCCTGAGGGGAACTGGGTTGAAAGGGGGAAGCTCCAACCGCCTGTGAAGTCACTTGAGTCGCACTCGTCAAGCTTGAAGCCGTCTATTCCGTGTTCAACTAACTTTTTACGGTGATAGTCGGCGAAGATTTTGCGTGCCTCTTTAGTTGCAAAATCGGGAACTACGCCGCCCCAAACAAGCCAGTCGCCCGAATGAGGGGCGATTTCATCGTGGAATTCGGCATCGGGATGAACGAAGCCGTGCTCCCAAAGGTTAATGTGGAAGCCCCTGTCCCTAAGGTAGGAAATAAACTCGTCGGGGTTGGGGTATTTATCGCTCCACTTATAGGTGCAGGAGTAGGCGTGGGTATGCCAGCCTGGCTCAAGGCCGATAATGTCGCAGGGAATGTCGCTGTTTCTGAAATAGTCGGCAGTCTTTTTGACCTGTTCGGAGTCCCACTGATAGTAGCAACGGTAAAGCAGACCCAACGACCATTCGGGAACCTCGGGGCCGCCGCCTGCCAGCATATTGTACTGGCTTACAATATCGGTTATTGTATCCCCTTCGATAACATATACATCAATACCTGCCGCAGCGGGTATTCTTACGCTCATAATTAAGTCGGAGTCCTCACGGACAGCATAAAGCTCTGCCTCACTGCCTGCGGCTCCGCCTGCGGAAACGGCGGTCTTTCCGATAATGTTTTTCTGCTTGCCGCAGTAGAACTCCGCATAACGGGCGGTGTCAAAATACATACCGTAGCCCTTGTTAGTTACGAAAAATGGTACGGGAGCGTGGGTTTCGCCGTCGCCCGAAACGGGGTCGGCGTTTACATCAAGGCGAAGCTTTTTGCCCCTATGCTCGAAGCCCTTTAGCTGCAGACCCAGGCCGTAAATGCGGCAATCGTCCTCAATGGGGAACTCAACCACACAGCCCCCTGTAAGCTTTTTGAAATTAAAGTTAGAGGCGGGGTATTTAACATCTGTTTCAAGATAGTTGAATCCCTTGCAAAAATATGACGGAACAAGCTTTTCCGGGGTGCCGAAGGAGAATTTTTTCATGACGCAACATCCTTTGCATATTTATAGTTTCATTTTACTGTTAGGCTGTTACAAAGTCAAGAATAACTTAGGCTAAAATTACAATAGTTTAAAGAAACGGTTTTATATGTTATTTAGATCTTTCTTACGCCCTTTTCACCCTCAAAATAAAGGGCCAATCCGCCGGGGCCTAAGTGAGAGCCTGTGGCGGGCTCGTGCTTGATAATTATAAGCTTTTTGGGCGGTTTTGTCTTGTTTACCAGCTCTGCCAAAGCTTCAGCGTCCTCCTTGCAGTCGCAATAGCTTATGCCCACCATCTGCTTTTCGTGCTCTTTGACAAGAGCATCGTATTTTTCGGCTAAGGCGGATATAACCTTGGCTCTGCCCCTTATTTTCCCGAAAGCAACAATTTTACCCTCTTCATTCCCTTTTAGCATTGGCTTTATTCCAAGTACGGTTCCCACTGCGGCGCTAAGGTTTGAAAGTCTGCCTGTGCGTTTTAAGAACATTAAATCGTCAACCGTGAATACCTGATACATTTTTTCTATATGTATCCGTATTTCTTCGGCGGTTTCCTTTAGGGTTTTACCCTCGTCACGGTATTCCGCAGCCTTTAGAACCATAAGTCCCTCGCCGAGACTGGCGCCTAAACTGTCTACAAGCTCTATTTTGCGCTGGGGGAACTCCTCGGCGAGCTGTTCCTTAGCTATTACGGCGGAGGAAAATGCGCCGCTCACACCCGAGGAAAGCCCGATAAAAAGAATGTCCTTTCCGCTTTCGAGCAGGGGGCGCATAAAGTCGGTATACCTTTGCGGGTTTATCTGGGAGGTGGTCACCTTTTCGCCGTTTCTTAAAGCGGCGTAAAACGCCATATCGTCAAAGGTCTCTAAGAGCTTGCAACCGTATTCCTTACCTTTTAAGAAATAGGGAAAGGGAATTGCAGTTATATCATTATCACGAAGCTGTTTCGCAGTAAGGTTTGAGGCAGAGTCGGTTAAAATCGCAAAATCAGTCATACATTAAAATCTCCTTGCAAAAGTGTTTATTTTATTATATTATTAACTTGCAAACACAGCAAGATACATCGCTTTTTTGATTTTCTACTTATCTTATCCGCCCGGTAGAGTGAATTTTACCGACTCTACTCACAGTAGAGTTTCCTTTAACAAAGGCGTTTTTCACCCCGTTTTCAAAAAATATAAAAAAAGGAAAAATTTTGAAACTTACTTGTCGCTGACATTAAGCTTATCGGCAAGCTGTTTTTGTGTAAGACCAAAGGTTTTGCGGAGCTTTAGAATAAGCTCCCTTGTTTTTTTATTATCCATTTTTATCACCGTGCGTATATTAACTTATAAAGATAAAAATTTGAATGAACGCTGAGTTTATCTGTAAAAACCGATAAATTTCTTGAAAAAAAACTGCATATGTAGTATTATGTTTTATGTATAGCTATTTTCCCTCAAAGGAGAAGAAGTATGGAAAAGAAAGAAAAGATACTGCGCCCGGTAGGGCGTGTTCACGGAGGAGCGTTACTTCCGCATTTTAAAAAGACGGCTGAACAGGAGTCGGTAATTATGCCGCCTCCCGCAGTTGTGAAAATCCCCATGTCACAGCATATCGGCGCACCTGCCGAACCTATCGTAAAGGCGGGGGATAAGGTCTTTGTGGGCACTAAAATCGGTGAGGCGACCGCCTTTGTAAGCGCTCCTGTTCATTCGAGTGTTTCTGGTACTGTAAAGGCTATAGAGGAAATTAATGTGGGTGGCCGAAAGACAAAGTGTGTTGTTATTGAGTCGGACGGCAATATGGAAAAGGACCCCGAGCTCAAGCCGTTTCCCGTGAACACAAGGGAGGATATAGCAAAGGCGGCAGACCTTTGCGGTCTTGTAGGGCTTGGCGGTGCGGGCTTCCCCACAAAGGTAAAGCTTTCGGTAAAAGAAGAAACCCCGATTGACACCCTTATAATCAACGGAGCCGAGTGCGAGCCCTATATTACAAGCGACTACCGTGCCTGTATGGAGGATTATGAGGATGTAATTGAGGGCGTATACCTTATAAAAGAAAAGCTTAATATCGGAAGGGTAATAATCTGCATTGAAAGCAATAAGCCTAAGGCAATCGAAAAGCTTTACGAGATAGCCGCAGACAAAAGGGACCAGGACGACAGCGTTAAGCTTATGAAGCTACCCACAAGCTATCCACAGGGAGCGGAAAAGGTTATAATCTACTCGGCTACGGGAAGAAGGGTGCCTGCGGGCAAGCTTCCGAGTGATGTGGGCTGTATTGTAATGAATATAACAAGCGTCGTCACACTTAACCGCTTTATTAAAACGGGAATGCCGCTTACCTCAAAGCGCATAACGGTAGACGGCACGGCGGTCAACGAGCCTAAAAACATAATAGTACCTATCGGCACGGCTATAAAAGATGTGCTGGAGTTTGCAGGCGGTGTCACAGAAGACGCAAACGAGATTATCTTCGGCGGACCCATGATGGGAGTTGATGCCGAAAGCGACAGCGGCGTTATCGAAAAGCGCACCAATGCTATTACAGTAATGAAAGAGGAGATAAAACCGCCCGCAGTAACCCCATGTATTCGTTGCGGGCGCTGTGCGCGGGCTTGCCCTATGAAGCTATATCCCGCATCAGTTGAGGCGGCGGTAAATCACGGACTTACCGAAAGCTTTAATAACCTTAATGTTAATTACTGTATGGAATGCGGCAGCTGTTCCTATGTATGCCCCGCAAAGCGGCCGCTTACACAGGTTATGCGGCTTGCCAAAGCACAGCTTAGGAGGGAGAAGTAATGAAAGAGATACTGACGGCGGCGTCCTCGCCCCATATAAGGCACAGTGACACCACAAGGGGCATTATGTCGGATGTGGTAATTGCCCTCCTGCCTGCGGCGGTTTACGGCTGTATACTTTTCGGCTGGCACGCCGCATTGGTGCTTGCGGTCTGCATTATTTTTGCGGTACTGAGCGAGTTTCTGTGGAATAAGGCGCTTAAAAAGCCTAACACCGTAGGCGATATGTCGGCGGTGGTTACGGGACTTTTGCTCGGTATGAATTTACCCTCTTCAATTCCGCTGTGGCAGGCGGCGATTGGCAGTGTGGTTGCAATAATCGTTGTAAAGCAGATGTTCGGCGGCATAGGCTGTAACTTTGCAAATCCCGCTATAGCTGCCCGTATTGTACTGCTGGTGTCTTTCCCCTCTACGATGACGAAATTCGTCGCCCCGCTTTTTGATGCGGTAACCTCGCCGACCCCCCTTGCGGCCGAGAACGGCACATATACGCTGAAGGCCTTGTTCTTCGGTATGCACCCCGGCTCTATAGGCGAGACCTCGGCGTTTTTGCTCTTGGTGGGCGGAGTTTATCTACTTATAAGGAATGTTATTTCCCCGACTATACCCGTTTGCTTTATCGGCACCGTGGTGCTTCTTGCCCTTGTGACCGGGGAGAATGTTTCGGTTTGGGTATATGGCGGCGGACTTATGCTTGGCGCAATCTTTATGGCCACCGATTACACCACAAGCCCTACAACCAAATCAGGCAAGGTGATTTTTGCGGTGGGCTGTGGAATTATCACCTTTGTAATAAGAAAATTCGGCGCTCTGCCCGAGGGTGTTTCATATTCGATATTGCTTATGAATATTCTTGTTCCCCATATTAACCGTTTAACGCTCTCTAAGCCTTTCGGTTTTATTAAACCCAAAAAGGAGGAGGCGCAGAATGGCTAAATTAATTGAAATAATTAAGGCTAACAAAAACGATATTATAAAGCCGGTTGCGGTACTGCTTGCGATTTGCATTATAATTCCCCTTGCTCTTTCTCTTACAAATAAAATCACTAAGGACAAAATTGCCGAGCTTGATGCAAAAAACAGCAGCGAGACTATGGCGAGCCTTATTAAGGCGGATAAATTCACTAAGGAAGAATTTAAAGACGGAGAAAACGAGTTTACTTATCATTGCGCCCTTAAGGACGGCGAAATAATCGGGTATATCTTTAAAACCGCCGAAAAGGGCTACGGCGGCGATGTTTCGGTTATGACGGCGGTAAATGTCGACGGCACGGTAAAATCGGTGGCTATATTAGATGTTTCGGGTGAAACCCCCGGTCTTGGCCAAAACGCCGCTAAGGAAAGCTTTTATTCACAGTATGAAGGCAAAAATAGCGGAATATCCCTTGTAAAAAACGGGGCGGACTCCGCTAAAAACGAGGTAAACGCTGTAACGGGCGCTACAATCACCTCAATCGCCGTGAACAAGTCGGTAAACAAGGCGCTTAAACAGCTTGAAAGCGTAAAAAACAACGAGGGGGTGACCCAGGGTGAAAAATAATAAGTATATGGGCTATTTTACAAACGGACTTATTAAGGAAAACCCCGTTTTGCGATTGGTACTGGGTACCTGCCCGACCCTTGCGGTCACAACCGCCGCAATAAACGGCATAGGAATGGGACTTGCTGCTACAATGGTGCTGGTTTGCTCCAACGTTGCAATTTCACTTCTTAGAAATGTAATCCCCGATAAGGTGCGTATCCCCGCATACATAACCATTATTGCGGGCTTTGTAAGCGTGGTGCAGATGCTCGTTAAGGCGTTCCTGCCTTCGATTGACAAGGCGCTGGGCATTTATCTGCCCCTTATAGTAGTAAACTGCATTATCTTGGCGAGGGCGGAGATGTTTGCCTCTAAAAATTCCGTTGTTCCGAGTGTGCTTGACGGCCTCGGAATGGGCATAGGCTTTACGGCGGTTTTGACCCTTATGGGGGCTATCCGTGAGCTTTTGGGTGCAGGAACAATCTTCTCCCTGTCTGTTACGGCGAAATTTATAAGCCCGATGATAGTATTCCTGCTCCCGCCGGGCGGCTTCTTCGTATTCGGTATGCTGGTGGCGGCTTCAAACGCCCTTGCAAAGCGGGCGGGCAAAAAGCCTGTGGAGCATTTGGGCTGTGAAAGCTGTCCTTCAAGAGCTGTTTGCAGCAAAAATGACTGTGAAGAGGAGGCGGCAGTAAATGAATAATACCACATCTATAGCCTCAATTTTACTGGCGGCGATACTCACAAATAATATGGTGCTGTCGAAATTCCTCGGAATTTGTCCCTTTTTGGGGGTTTCCAAAAAGACAAACACCGCCTTTTCCATGAGCATTGCGGTAACCCTTGTTATGGTGGTTGCAACGGCGGTCACCTGGCCTATTTATAACTATATTTTGTCGCCTGATTACACCTATCTTGAAACGATAGTTTTTATTCTTGTAATTGCGGCTATAGTTCAGCTTATTGAAATTGTGTTAAAGCGTTACATTAAGCCTGTTTACAATGCTCTTGGAATTTATCTTCCCCTTATCACCACAAACTGTGCGGTGCTGGGCATTACAATGCTTAACATCACAAATGAGTTAAATTTTATTCAGTCTCTCTTTAACGCCTTGGGTGCGGGACTGGGCTTTATGCTTGCAATGCTCCTTTTCTCGGGCGTGCGGGAAAGACTTGAAACTGCGGATATTCCCGAATTTTTAAAGGGTCTGCCCATTACCCTTGTGGCGGCGGCGCTTGTGGCGCTTTCCTTCCTCGGGTTTGCGGGAATAGGAGGTTAAGGCTATGGAAATTATTATGCCTGCTGTAATTGTTGGAATTATCGGCCTTGTTGCGGGTGTGGGACTGTCCCTTGCCTCTAAGTTTATGGCAGTATCCGTGGACGAAAAGCAGGAAAAGGTGCGTGCGGCCCTTCCCGGCGCTAACTGCGGAGCCTGCGGTTATTCCGGCTGTGACGGCTACGCCGCAGCTGTGGCGGCGGGCGAGGCCGAGCCTAACAAATGCGCCCCCGGAGGGGCGGCTGCTGCGGCCGCACTTGCGGAAATTTTAGGTGTTGAGGTTGAAACCGAGCCTAAAATTGCCTTTATCGCCTGTAACGGCAGTTTAGAAAAAACAAAGACAAAGTTTAACTATGACGGTATGCAAAGCTGTACCGCCGCCGCTTTTGTAAATGCAGGACCGCTACAGTGCGAATACGGCTGTATCGGCTTCGGCGACTGTGCAAACGCTTGCCCCTTCGGAGCGATTACAATAGAGAACGGCAGACCCGTTGTTTGCGGGGATATCTGCGTGGGTTGCGGTAAATGCACCAAGGTTTGCCCTAAGTCCTTAATATCGATTGTCCCGAAATCTGCTAAGGTTAGGGTTGCTTGCTCTAATAAATCGAAGGGTGCGCCTGTTGTGAAGATGTGCGGTGTTTCCTGTATCGCCTGCAAAATGTGCGAAAAGGCCTGCGAGAGCGGCGCAATTAAGGTTACCGACAATGTGGCGGTTATCGACCAATCTCTCTGCACCGCTTGCGGAAAATGCAAAGAAGCCTGCAAGCGAGGCGTAATCGTATAATGAAAGTTTTATACGAGGACCTCTCGGTTATAGTCTGTATAAAGCCCGTGGGTATTTCTTCCCAAGCCGATAAAAACGGCAGGGAGAGTATGGTGACAATATTAAGCGAGCATACGGGCGGGGAAATTTTCCCCGTCCACCGTTTAGATAAGGAAACCGGTGGGGTTATGGTTTATGCCAAAACCAAAAAAGCTGCTGCGGTGCTTTCCCGTGATATAGCAGAGCATAAATTTTATAAGGAGTATTTAGCCCTTATTCACGGTGTTCCCGAAAAAAGCAAAGATACCCTTTGCGATTTGCTTTTTCACGATAAAGCGAAAAACAAAAGCTATGCTGTAAAGCGGGAGCGCCGCGGTGTAAAAAAAGCCGAGCTTTATTACGAGGTACTCGAAACCAAGGAAAACAAGGGCGAAAAATATTCGCTTTTAAGGGTTGTACTGCACACGGGCAGAACCCACCAGATAAGGGTGCAGTTCGCAAGCCGTAAAATGCCCCTTTCAGGCGACCGCAAGTACGGCGCAAAGGACACCTGCAAAAAGCTCGGACTAATGTCGTCGAAGCTTAAATTTACCCACCCTGAAACGGGTGAAACCTTAGAATTTACGGCTAAAACGGATTTTACAAATTTTTAAAAACATTTGTTGCAAATATATTTTGAGTATGCTATCATATGCTTGAAATGATTTTATTAATAAGCGAGGAAATAATTATGGGTATTAGTCTTCCTTTTTTTTATTCAGACAACGACGTTCTTAACAAGGCGGCACGAATCGCAACAGGCGATATAGCGGGCAACTGTAAGCCCTATAAGGCGGGATTGCTTGAGGAAGAGGCAATCTGCTTAATGGCGGGTCTCGATTACAACACCCCTTGGACCAGAGATACCGCAATTAACGCTATGCACGCAATGAGCTTTTTTGACAGTGATATTGTCCGCAATTCATTAATTTCGGTCTGCTGCTGTAATGACGGTAAAAACATCGCAGGCGGCGATTATTGGGATTCAATAATCTGGGCTATGGGTGCGTGGCAGTATTTATCCCTTAATGATGATGCCGAGTTCAGGGCTTTTGCGTATGATGTAATTAAAAACACATTGGTAAAATTTGAAGCAGAAGAGCTTGACAGCGACGGCTTGTTTATGGGCGGTGCGGTATACGGCGACGGAATAGCCGCTTATCCCGATAAATATGCCAAAACCGAAAATCACGGCACCAACATTATGGATTGGCCTGCGGCAAATCCTGATAAAAGGTCTAAAAAGGGCTTTGGAGTGCCCATGAAAACCCTTTCCACTAACTGCGTTTACTATGCAGCATATATAATTGCGGGAAAGCTTGCAGAGCAGTTGGGTGAAGATTCTTCCGAATATATAGCTAAGGCGCAGAGAACCAAGGACGCTGTTAATAAAAATTTCTGGAATGAAAAGACAGGCAGATATGACTATCTGTTTGACGATACCGAAAGATGCGAGCATTCAGAAGCGCTGGGACTTTCCTTTGCAATGCTTTTCGGAATTGCTGATGATGCAAAATGCGAAAGCATTATAAAGAATACATATGTTACCGACCACGGTATGCCCTGTGTTTGGCCCTCCTTTTCACGCTATAGAATCGGCAACGACTACGGCCGTCATTCGGGTGCGGTTTGGCCCCACGCCGAGGGCTTCTGGGCGGTTGCTAATTTGAGAAAGGGCAATTCGGCGGGCTTTGAAAAGGAGCTGTTCTCCCTTGCTCATAAAGCGGTCAAGGATTTGCAGTTTGCCGAAATATATCACCCTGTAACCGGCGAGGTTTACGGCGGCTTGCAGGAAAGAGAAAGGGAAGGCTTTTTCCTTTGGAAATCCTGCCAAAAGCAATCCTGGAGTGCTACCGCCTTTTGGGCAATGATTATTTACGGTATTGTCGGTATTGATATTACCGACACAAGCATTATAATTAAGCCCTACCTTCCGATTTCGGTTGACCATGCGGAGCTTAAAAATCTCAATATCGGCGGGGCGCAGATTTCAATAACGATTGACAGAGACGCCGATGCGCCAAAGGCTATAGAAATACCGAAAAACTTAAAGGGCAAGCAGAGCTATAATCTGAGTGTATAATACTATATTTAAAACTGCGGGGCATATACCCCGCAGTTTTAATAAATAAGGGGGACAAGCCCAATGAATTCGGCGGCGCAAAAGAGCGCAATGATTAAACAAATTGTAAAAATCGCAAATGAGCAAACAGGAGAAAACGAGAGGAAAAAAGAGAAAAACAGAGATTTAAAACTTTAAATTAAAATTTTCAAAAATAGTTGTTGACAATGGGTTTTAGTTGTGGTATTATATCTTGGCTAAGAAATTAACAAAAATTTTTGGAGGTTTTGAATTATGTCAACATTTATGGCAAAACCTGCTGAAATTCAGCGTAAATGGTATATAATCGACGCTGCTGACAGACCGCTCGGAAGAACCGCTACTAAGGTTGCGGACATACTCCGCGGTAAGTTAAAGCCGGAGTTCACTCCCCATGTCGATTGCGGCGACCATGTTGTCGTTATCAACGCTGATAAGGCGGTTTTAACAGGTAAGAAGCTTGAGAAGAAGTATTATCGCCGTCATACAGGCTACATCGGCGGTCTTAAGGAAGTTAAGTACGCTACCCTTATGAAGACCCGCCCCGAGCTTGCTATGGAGCTTGCCGTTAAGGGAATGGTACCCGATACCACCATCGGTCGCAAGGCACTTACAAGACTTCACATCTACAGCGGTTCTGAGTATGCCCAGGTAGCTCAGAAGCCTGAGAAGCTTGAATTTTAAGAAGGGAGACAGAAACAATGTTTGAAGCAAAGCCTTATTTTTACGGAACAGGCAGAAGAAAAAGCTCTGTCGCCCGTGTTCGTCTTTACGCAGGAACAGGCAAAATCACCGTTAATGATAGAGATATTGACGATTATTTCGGCCTTGAAACCTTAAAGCTCATCGTTCGTCAGCCTTTAGCCCTCACAGGCACAGTTGATAAGTTCGATGTTGTATGCCGTGTTGCAGGCGGCGGTGTTACCGGTCAGGCAGGCGCTATCCGCCACGGTATTTCCCGTGCACTCTTACAGTCTGATGCAGAGCTCCGCACCGAGCTTAAGAAGGCAGGCTTCCTTACACGCGATCCGCGTATGAAGGAAAGAAAGAAGTACGGACTCAAAGGCGCACGCCGTGCACCCCAGTTCTCCAAGAGATAATCTGTATTATTTCAATGTTTACAAAAACCCCGAAACCATCACGGTTTTCGGGGTTTTCTTTATGCCTTGTTTTTAGCTTTGGTGCAAACTTGGTGCAAATTATTTTAAAGGACTATGACACACGAAATGTCACAGTCCTTTTGTATGTATTATAGACCTAACAACTGCTTTTTCTTTGCATCAAATTCTTCTTGGGTGATTACACCGCTATCGAGCAAATCTTTGTATTTTTTTAATTCATCAGCATTACTTCCCGACCCTAAATCGTTTGTAGTGACTTGCTTTGTTGTTTTGCCTTGTCTTTCAAGCAGAACATTTGAAATTACAGAAAACACCTCTTGACTATTTTGGCAAAGATAAAAAGAGATTCTACCCGATGAGGTAGCTACACCTATTCCTTTGAGTGCGGCAGTTCCTACGGAAGATATCATATCAAATGGGAGGTTTACGCTTCTGCCAAAAGCCGCCTTGCCATAAACTCTTTTATCTGTGACTGTAATTTCACATCTATTGAGTAAGTAATAGAAAAATGCCGCTCCCCCAAAACCAATTGCCATATAAAGAAATGCAAACAAAATACCCGTTTCGTCACCTTCTGAAAGCGAAATAAAACCACCTAATGCTCCAAATATACCTAATGCAATCATTAT
>CAJGCQ010000021.1 GCA_904501875.1 Clostridiaceae bacterium
AAGCACGAAAAGCTCGCCGTTTTTCGCCATTGCACCTGATTTCAGCACCAGCTGTGAAGCTTCGGGTATAGTCATAAAGTATCGGATTATCCGCTTATCCGTAATTGTGACGGGACCTCCGTTTTCAATCTGATTTTTAAAGATCGGAATTACCGAACCCGCACTGCCTAAAACATTGCCAAAGCGGGTTGCGCTGTATTTAACCTTACCGTAGGTTGCGGCGCTGCCCACCAACATTTCGCACATGCGCTTTGTAGCTCCCATAACATTAGTCGGGTTTACCGCCTTATCGGTTGAAACCATCATAAAGCGCTCCGCCTGATATTTTTCACACATCTCAATAACATTTTGAGTTCCGAAAACATTGTTATACACCGCTTCAACGCAGTTATGCTCCATAAGCGGAACATGCTTATGCGCAGCGGCGTTGATTACAATCTGCGGACGATATGTACTAAAGACCCTTTCAAGTACTAATTTATTGGTAATGGAAGTGATTTCAACCCGCAAATCCAGCCTGTCGCCGTAGGCGAATTTAAGCTCCTGCTGAACGTTGTAGGCACCGTTTTCATATATATCGAGAATAATAATTTGGCGAGGATTCAT
This sequence comes from Clostridiaceae bacterium, assembly GCA_904501875.1. GTDB lineage: Bacteria > Bacillota > Clostridia > Oscillospirales > Acutalibacteraceae > UBA737. Next base: position 607 of record CAJGCQ010000021.1, read on the forward strand.
TTTTGCAAGCTGTCTTGTAAGCTCAGAGCCTATTGAACCGCCGCCCCCCGTAACCAGAATTACCTTTCCGCTGTAATACTCCTTTGTGGCTTTATCCATAACAACCAGCGGCTTTCTGAACAACAACTCCTCAATATCAAATTCGCGAAGCCTGCGCTTTCCGCCCGCCGACTGCATTATAGGATAGTCATATACCTTAATTTTGCGGCCGCTTTGTCTGTAATAATCGTACAGCTCTTTTTTTTGCTCGCTGTCCAACGACGGCACGGCAAATACAATTTCCTGTACCCCCAGCTCGTTAAGCCTGCCGAAGGTCGCCTCGCTCTCCGAAATAACGGGAATACCGTGGATAATTTTCCCCGTCTTTTCACGGCTTATATCTACAAAGCATTTAGGGAGGTATGCGGCGGTGGGGTTACTCCTAAGCTCCCGTGCAAGGCCTACGCCGACTCTGCCCGCACCGATTATTGCTATGCCGATTTTACCCGTGCTTCCTTTAGCATCGCCGCTTTCGAACTGCATTTTGTTGCCTGCGAAAACAAGCAGAAGAAGCCTTAACACCTTGCCCTTTATGCCATCACATCCGCCGCACTTATAGGCATAGCGGTACATCATTCGCATTGAAAGGGCACCCAGCAAATTCATAGAACAAATAGCCAACAGCCTAACGGTGGGGATTTTCTGCATCGGAAGCAGAAGTTGAAGGCAAAAATTTATTACACAGGCGATAGAGTCGGATATCAGCAGTCTTATATAGCACTGAATACCGCCGTAGCGCCAAATTTGGGAATATACCCATCCGAAAAAGCGGCAGGAAAACACGCAAAAAAAAGAAAGGGCCGTCTGTGATATTCCGCCCGCAATCGTTAAAGCCTCATCGCTTCGGTAAACCACAAGCAACAAAAGCTCTACTGCAAATAAAACAAGAATATCATATACGACCAATTGCCATCTAATATTAATGCGTTTATTCATTATTCTCTCTACTCTCTACTCTTTAAAATCCACTTAAATAATAAACATCTATACTGTTTGCTGTATATGCCGATAGTAAAATTAATAATAGCCTAATTTTTATTATTTTAGCATATGTAAATATTTTTGTCAATAATTGAAAGCTTTTGAGTTGCTGTAAATCCGTGCCTTTTTTCCTATTTTTGTAAAAAAATAACAAACACGGTCGCAAAAAGCTTAAAATACAGCCGTTAATCAAGTGTTTTTTAACGGCTGCGAAAACAATAAAATAATCTCCTAAAAGTGCTATGATAGAACCTTTTAAGTATATGCTCTGCCTTTTATCCAAACAGGGCATTGAAGGTTTCGTGAAGATATGCCGAAGCGGTTACGCCGTCCTGTGCCGGGACATACAATATGCAATAACACAGCACCGCTAATACGATAAGCAACAGCACAGATATAATAAGTATCGGAAGATTTCCCGAAAGCAGAGATTTGCGTCCCTCTGCGAAATTATCGGGTGCGTGATAGGTTGAATCACCGTACTCCTCTAAAGCATAGTTGTTGCTCTGATATCCTATGCGGCCTTTTTTCGGTTTTTCAGGCTCTATAAAAAGCTCGAACTCCTCGGTTTTTGATGGCTCTGCGGCACGGAAAGCATCAGTTTCAAAAATCATACCGCCTTCAAGGGTAACACCGTCTGCATTAGAGGAAAAATCGGAAAGGGGCTTATCGGCAGACTCTTCGGTCTCTGTTTCCGCTTCCGCCTCAGGTTCCTCGGTCTCTACTTCTTTTTCCGCCTCAGGCTCGACTACTTCCTTAACCTCTTCGACCGTTTCGGCAGAGTTGTTATCTTCTGCCTCACTGGTTTCTTCCGGCGTTTCCTCAAAACCAGCATCTGCGGGCTCGCCGACTTCTTCGGGCAAAGCATCAGTTATCGGCTCAGGCGGAGCAATAACAGTCGGTACCTCGATGTTTGTGTTTTTTGCCTGTGACTTTATGTCAAGCGTGCAAAGCTCCTCAATATAGGGATGAATAAGTGTTTTCATAATCCCTTTACGAAGTTCCCTTTCGTCCGAAAGCAGTATCATAGACTGGGGGCCGCTCTCAATAATACAACCACCGAACTCTCCCTCGGGAGTAACAAGTGGAGTAGCACCGCTGATAACACCAATGCCTTCCTCGGACTTAATGCCGTACATACTCTTATCGATTTCGGTCACTGTTTTCGCAATGGCTTTGGCAACCGTTTCAATAATTCCCTCTTCACCCGAAAGCTCACCTGCAATAATTATCACACGGCTACGGGATACCGCCCTTGCAAGGTCATGCACCAGGGTCTTTTTATCCGAAGCCTTATCGGTCAGCAATCTCATACGGCAACAGCCGCAGAGATTAAACTCCATTTCAAAATCGGTATTGGTTTTATAATAGATTATATCCACCTTAAGATTCTGTATCATATATTCTCCCCCTCTATTATCAGTCAAACGGATAGTCGATTTCTCGGTCGTCATACCAACGCTTCGGGTACTTAGGCGACGGATTAGCCGAAGCGTTTGAAGTATCTACCGAAACATCCTCGTCTTCACGAGTTTCCCTTGCCATCACCACAAATCTCGCATCATCGAAATCATATGTGCAGGTGACAAGCGTAATTATATTATCGCCGTTTTTAACATCAACCCCTGTATTTATAAGACTGCGCTCGCGAGCCTCATTAACCCAGGAATCAAAATCCTCATCATCAATAAAGCTTTTTCTCGAAATATTATAAATATAACCGTTATCGTCTTCCTTAGAGGCGTTAAGCACAAACGCCGCATAGATTTTATATGTACTCTTTTTGTAAAGGGTGGAAAACTCTACCGTAGGATTTTGCTTATAAAAGCTAAGCTGCTTATATTTTGTAAGATTGCCGAACATGGAGCCGTTTTTCATATGATGTCCGTACACTACAAGGTTTTTATCGGTCTCGGCCTCAGTCATCACATTTTCACAATCAAAAAACAGTGCCCCGTATATACTTCTTTTCTTTTGCTGATTATGGTTTAAATAAAAATCGTTATTATCGGTTTGATAAATCGGATTATCTATTTTAGTGTTTGGCACGGTTATCCAGCCCTTAAAATCGCTGTTTTCCCTAAGCATAAGCTCAATTACCGAAGACCACGAGTTCTCTTCCGTTTCGCTTGTATGCCATACAGAGCGAGCCTGTTCTATAATACTGTCCTGATGCTTTGCATTTAAAAAATAATTTGCAATATAAGCAGCCGAAACAACAAAGACTGTAAGCGTTATCAGGAAAAACACCTTAATAATTATCTGCTTAAGGTTATCCCGCTTATTTGGGATATAAGATAAATACAATCTGTGAAAAAAACCGTCCTTTTCTTTTGCGTGTTTCATTTTTTTGATTCCCCGATTATCTTTATTATAAGCTTAAATATTTCATAAACCGCCGTTTCCCTTACATAATCACGGGAAATCGGTTCGATCCATAGCTTTTCTACCTGAACCCCGCCGTCATACGCCGCCGCTATATACACAAGCCCCGGAGCGTGACCCTCAGAACCATCGGGCCCCGCAACACCCGTAACCGAAACACCTATGCTTGAATCCGCCAAATTTCTGACATTTTCCGCCATTTGGCACGCTGTCTCGGGACTTACTGCGCCTAAATCATCAAGAGTTTCTTCGTCCACTCCTAAAATTTTATTTTTTATTCGGCAAGAATAAGAGGTAATTCCTAACTCAAAAACCGAGGAAGTACCCGGAACGGCGGTGATATACGCCGAAACCAGTCCTCCCGTGCAGGACTCAGCCGTTGCCGCCGTCATACCGTTTTCCTTTAACAGGGCTACCGCTTTAAGCCCAAGCTCATAAACCTTATCGTTCATATCTCTACCGCTTTGTAAAATTATTTATTCAATAAGGGAGTAGCGGGTCTCGCTTACCGCCTTTTCCACAAGCCGTTCCACATCTAAACCCTTTTCCGCCTCAAGACAAGACTCAAGTGTAGGTCTTGTTTTCGGGTGTTTAGGAGTAAATACCGTACAGCAATCCTCGTAGGGCAAAATCGAGGTCTCGAAGGTGTCAATATTCCTTGAAATTTTGATGATTTCTTCCTTGTCCATACCGATAAGGGGACGGAGCACCGGCATATTAACCACGCTGTCGGTCGTCACAAGGGCGGGCAGAGTCTGGCTTGCTACCTGACCCAAGCTCTCGCCTGTAATAAGGGCAAGACTTCCCGAATCCTTAGCCAACCGTTCTGATATACGCATCATCATACGGCGCATTATAAGGGTGAAATAATCCTCGGGGCAGTTTTTGCCTATCTCGTCCTGTATTTCGGTAAAGGGCACTATTGCAAGGTTGATAGTTCCGCTGTACGCCGCAACCTTTTTAAGAAGTGTGCGCACCTTTAGCTCTGCACGGGGGCTTGTATATGGCGGGCTTGCAAAGTGAATCGCATTAAGGCGAAGTCCACGCTTTGCCATAGTCCAGGCGGCAACGGGACTGTCAATACCGCCGGAAATCAAAATTGAAGCCTTTCCTGCAGTTCCTACGGGAAGACCGCCTGCGCCCTTTAGCTGTTCAGCCCTTACGTAGGCGGCAAAATCCCTGATTTCAACATATACCACACGGTCAGGATTGTGAACATCAACCTTCAATTGTGGGAAATTTTGGAGCAGTACCGCCCCCACCTCTCGGCAAATTTCGGGCGAGGTAAGCGGAAAGCGTTTGTCGGCCCTTTTAGCCTCCACCTTGAATGTTTTTATCTTTTCCATTTCTGTTCTAAGATATTCAGGCGAACGGGAAAGTATGTCCTCAACCGTTTTTTCGCAAACGCAGGCACGGCTGAAGCCAGCTATACCGAAAACCCTGCCAACTCTTAAAAGCGCTTCCTCGAAATCGTAGTCCTCGCTCTTTGGCTCAATATAAATGGTTGATTGGGACTTGCGAATCTCTATCTCGCCTAATTCCCTAAGGCGGCGCCTTATATTTTTAATCAGTATATCCTCAAAATTACAGCGATTAAGGCCTTTTAGCGCCAATTCGCCGTTTTTAATCAAAATTATCTCTTTCATCAGTTTGCCTTTCTAAGCTGTTTTTTTGCCTCTTCAAGTGCTAAAATGAGCATATCCGCATCCTCTTTTGTGTTGTACCTTGAAAAGCTTATTCTAAGTGCGCTGTCGGTGCGCTTTGTATCAAGTCCCATTTCCTTCAGCACATAGCTGCCGTGCCCTTTAGCGCAGGCGCTTCCGCTGGAAACAAACACATTTCGGCTTTCGAGAAAATGGAGCAAGGTCTCCGAATGGTAGCCCACAATCGAAGCATTCAATATATAAGGCAGGCATCCCTCAGGCGAGTTTATGACAGCCCCTGTTTTAAGAAGCCTGTCCCTTGTGTAATCAAACAGTTCCTGTTGTATTTTAAGCTGTGTTTCAGGCTTAGGCAGTTCCTCTACCGCTCCCATAAGCCCCATAATAAGCGGGACCGACTCGGTACCCGAGCGGATACCTCGTTCCTGACCGCCGCCCGTTATAAGGGGGCTTATATGCACGCCCTTTTTGCTGTATAAAAAGCCTATTCCCTTAGGCCCGTGAATTTTGTGGCCGCTGGCGGATAATAGGTCAACCCCTAACTGCTTTACATTAACGGTCAGCTTACCGTAGCCCTGCACCGCATCACAATGGAACATTGATAACGGGGCTATCCGCTTTGTAAGCGATACCGCCTCTTTTACAGGCTGAACCGCCCCCGTTTCATTATTTACAAGCATCATACTTACAAGCAGAGTATTATCCGTAAGGGCGTTTTCAAGCGCCGACAGCGGAATAATTCCGTTATCATCAGGTTTTAAACGCACTACCTCAAAACCGCTGTCTTCCAGTCTCTTTGCAGTTTCCAATACCGAGGGGTGCTCAATAGCCGTAGTGATAATCCTTCCGCCCCTACCTTTTGCTTTAAGTACAGATAAAACGGCGGTATTGTTAGCCTCGGTACCGCTTCCCGTGAAGAAAATTTCATCGGCTCTTGCGTTAAGGGTGTGTGCGATACGTTCTCTTGCATCATTAAGGGCGATTTCCGCCTCCATTCCTATTCGGTGCAAGGAAGAAGGGTTGCCCCAGTTTGATTCAAGGGCACGGGTTATATTTTCCACCGCCTTTTTGGACGGCTTTGTAGTAGAACTGTTGTCAAGATAAGCGATATGCTCCAAAACTTCGCTCTCCTTAGCCAAAGCATTCAAACTTGAATCAGATTTTGAAACAAGTATTTTTCGCTATGCTTTGTTAAAATACTCGTAAATCCGTTAGGATTTACTGCGTTTTGTGCCTCGCCCACCTAAAAACCGCCCTTTAAGGCTGGTTCAAGTTTAAATGCTTTAGCTAGGCTCATATATTTTTCATTATACAACATTTTCACAAAATAAACAATAGCTATACACCTAATATTTTAAATTTTTTACATAATCTAAAGGTTGTGCTTGAAAACGCTTATACATAATGCTATAATTCATTTGAAATGAGAATTTGTGAAAGGTGAAGAATTTAATCCTATGAACATCGAAGAATTTATTGCAAACGAAAACGAAAAACCTCTTGACAGAATTGTATCTGACGGGGGATTTACCTCTATTTTCCGCACAATCGCCTGTATAGGGGACAGTCTTTCCTCAGGTGAGTTTGAGTCCTGCAAGGACGGCAAGGCAGACTACCACGATATGTATGAATATTCGTGGGGACAGTATATCGCACGTATGTGTGGCAGTACTGTTTATAACTTTTCGATAGGTGGTATGACCGCAGAGATATACTGCGAAAGCTTTGCGGAAAACAGGGGCTTTTGGAACGCCAAATATGCTTCGCAAGCTTACATAATAGCCCTCGGCGTAAACGATATGGAGAAAAATCCCGATTTGGGCTCGATAAACTATGTTGATTTTGACGACTACAGAAACAACAAGAAAAGTTTTGCGGGATACTATGCCCAGATAATACAGCGTTTGAAGAAAATTCAGCCCCGTGCAAAATTCTTCCTTATGACTGTGCCGAATGAAGGCAAATGCGATGCTAAAACCGAAGCCAAAAAAGCGCATGCGGCACTGCTTTACAATTTTGCCGAAAAATTTGATAACACCTATGTTATTGACCTGTTTAAATATGCTCCCACGTATGATAAAGAATTCAAGGGAAAATTCCACCTTGCGGGGCATATGAATCCTATGGGCTATGTTTTAACAGCAAAGATGGTTGCTTCCTATATTGATTACATAATTCGCCACAATGTTGATGATTTTAAAGAGGTAGGCTTTATAGGTACCGACCTGCACGGATAATATTTAAGTAAAGGGTGTGTTTTTTTGAAAATAGCAGTAATTACAGGGGCTTCGTCTGGCATAGGCAGGGAATATGCGGCAGAGGTCTCCCGTACCCGCAAGGAAATAGATGAAATTTGGCTTATTGCACGGCGGGAGGACAAGCTACAAGAGGTGGCCTCAGAGCTTAGCGCAAAGACCCGCATTTTACCCCTCGATATTACAGACAGCGAGTGTCTTAATAAATACACTTCCCTGCTTTCGGAGCTTAATCCCACCGTTTCACTCCTTATAAACAATGCAGGCTTCGGAAAGCTCGGTAATTTCGATACCGTTTCCCCGGAGGAGAACGGCGGTATGGTGCGCCTTAACTGCGAAGCGCTCACTGTTATGACCGCATTCACCCTTCCGTATATGCAAAAGGACTCGGAAATAATAAATGTTTGCTCTATAGCCGCCTTTGCCCCCAATACGGGAATGTCGGTTTATTCTTCCACAAAGGCGTATGTAATGAGTCTTTCAAAGGCGCTTAGAATCGAGCTTAAAGTCCGAGGAATTAATGTCTTGGCGGTGTGTCCAGGCCCTATGGACACCGAGTTTTTACCCCTTGCGGGTATTGCCCCGGGTTCAAGCCGCACCTTTGACACCCTGCCTCGGGTCAATCCTGCGGTTATGGCAAGAAAATCCCTTACAGCCTCGTCTAAAAAGCAGGGAGTTTACACAAATAGGCTCTTCTTTAAATTTTACCGAGTTATAGCTAAAATCCTTCCGCATAGTATAGTAATGAAATTGAGTGCAACCTAAAAGTTGCTTTTTTGAAATGATATGCACCCCAAAAGTTAGACACTTTTGGGGTGCATATCATAACGAGGAAGGCAAAATATGTTTTACCGATACTCTCAATCAGCGGAAATTTCCGCTGATTTTTTTATAATAATCTACTCATCAAATGCGCAAATATCTTTGAGGGTTTCCCGTCTTACCGCTATATAATCCTGCTTAGAATTAAGCATTACAACGGGGGGTTTGCCTACCCTGTTGTAGTTAGAAGCCATTGAATAGTTGTAAGCGCCTGTTGTAAGCACAGCCAAAATCTCGCCTCGGGCGGGTTTCGGCATTTTAATATCTTCCTGTATTAAATCGCCCGATTCACAACAGCGGCCCGCAACGGTAGCGGTGTAATCCTTTTCGTCGTTAGCACGGGAGGCTAAAACAATGGTATAGGGAGATTCATAAAGGGTGTAACGGGGATTGTCGGTCATACCGCCATCAATCGAAACATAGTTTTTGTAGCCCGTAATTTCCTTGACGCTTCCTATGGTATAAAGGGTCATACCTGCGTCGGCTACGAGACTGCGTCCCGGCTCCATAAGAATTTTAGGAACAGGCAACCTCAACTGCTCGCATTGGCTGTTAAGAATTTCTGCGATCTCCTTTATCTTCTCGCCGTAATCGATTTCGGGGTCGGCTTCGGTGTAGCGAACGCCAAGTCCCCCACCCAAATTAAGTATTTCGGCGGTGTAGCCCAAGGTGTCCCGTACATTGGCGATAAAGGCGAGCATAATTTCGGATGCGTCGGTAAAGGGCTGAATATCAAAAACCTGAGAGCCAACATGGCAATGAAAACCGCAAAGCCTTACATTGACGAGTGCAAGCGCCTTTTTAACAATTTCCATAGCCTGACCCGTTTCAATAGCCGTTCCGAACTTTGAATCAACCGAGCCCGTGGAGATTTTTTTATGGGTATGAGGGTCTATTCCCGGAGTGATTCTAAGGAGTATATCCTGCTTAACACCCATCTCGCCCGCTATGCGGTCAAGAGCCAAAAGCTCATCCTCACCATCAACCACAAAACAGCCCACCTTGTTTTCAATCGCAAAGCGAATGTCGGCATCTGTCTTATTGTTGCCGTGGAAAAAGCTGTTTTTCATCGGAAAGCCCGCCGAGGCGGCGGTGTAAATCTCACCGGGGGAGACAACATCAATATCAATCCCCTCTTCCGCCATAATGCGGTAAATCTGCTTACAGGAGAAGGCCTTGCTTGCAAATTCGGGCATAGAGCCTGACGGAAAATACTTTGCCATTGCGGTTTTGTATGCTCTTATATGCTCACGGATTTTGTCCTCGTCCATTAAGTAGAGGGGCGTGCCGTACTTCTCTGCCAATTCCACCGTATCGTACCCTGCAAAGGTCAAATGCCCCTTCTCGTTCACTGAAATATTATCACAAATCATTGGTTTCTCCTAAATAATGATCAAAGTACTTTTCTAAGACGGTCTGCCGCCTCAAGTGTGGATTCGCGGCTGCCGAAAGAGGTTAAGCGGAAGTAGCCCTCGCCCGCCTCGCCGAAGCCTGCGCCGGGGGTGCCCACAACCTGGGCGTTATGAAGCAGAAAGTCAAAGAACTCCCAGGACTTCATACCGTTCGGGCATTTAAGCCAAAGGTAGGGGGAATTTTCACCGCCTGTAAACTTAATACCCTTTTCCTTTAATACCTCGCCTATTATGCGGGCGTTTTCCATATAATAAGCTATAGCTTCACGGCACTGTGCCTGACCTTCGTCAGATAAGGCGGCTTCGGCGGCACGCTGAACAACATAGGGCACACCGTTAAACTTTGTCGCCTGTCTTCTTGACCAGAGGTAGGAAAGCTTATTTTCACCAACTGTTAATTCGTCGGGAAATACTGCCCACGCACAGCGGGTACCTGTAAAGCCTGCAGTTTTTGAAAAGCTGCAAATTTCAACCGCACAGGACTTTGCCCCCTCAATTTCGTATATAGTATGGGGATAATCGCCGCTTATAAACGCCTCATAAGCCGAGTCAAATATAATAAGGGAGCCTGTCTCATTGGCAAAATCAATCCACTTTTTAAGTCCCTCGCGGCTGTAAACCGCACCTGTGGGGTTATTAGGCGAGCAGAGATATATAACATACGGCTTTTCCTCTACGCCGCAGAGCAAGGGCAAAAATCCGTTTTCTTGGCTGCCCTTTAAGAAACTTACCTTTCTGCCGCTCATAATGTTACTGTCAAGGTAAACAGGATAAACGGGGTCAGGAATTAAAATCTCGTTATCACCGAGAATATCCACGATATTGCCTACATCGCTTTTAGCTCCGTCGGATACAAAAATCTCCTCCGCGCTCAAATTCACAGGAATTTTTTTATAATAGTCGGCTATAGCCTCACGCAGAAAATCATAGCCGTATTCGGGAGCATAGCCCCTGAAGGTGGCGGCATTGCCCATTTCGTCCGCCGCCTTTTTCATAGCCTCAACCACAACAGTGGAAAGGGGCAAGGTTACATCGCCTATACCGAGCCTTACAATCTTAGCCTCGGGGTGCTCCGCCGAATAGGCGTTTACACGCTTTGCGATCTCGGAAAAAAGATAATTCTTTTTAACATTGAAGAAATTTTCGTTAACTTTAATTTGTAAACTCATAGCTCATACACTCCGTCATAAACTTTCTCGGCTGCTCCCCTCATATATATATGAGAATTATCGGCATAGGTTATATTCAAATCCCCGCATTTTAAATGCACCGTGATTTCCTCGCCTTTCCTGCAATAGCCGTTAAGCACCGCCGCAACCGCCGCCGCACAGGCTCCCGTACCGCAGGCAAAGGTCTCTCCGCTTCCCCGCTCCCAAACCCGCATTTCAAGGGTTTTATTGTCAATTACCCTTATAAACTCGGTATTTACCTGCTCGGGGAAAATGGGGTTAAACTCAAACTTAGGTCCTATTTTTTCAAGGTCAAGGTCTTTCACATTATCGCAGAAAACCACCGCATGAGGGTTGCCCATTGAAACGGCGGTAATGCGGTATTCCCTGCCGTCAATTTCAATAGGCTCATTTATCATACGCTCGCCGTTAAATACTGCGGGAATATCCTGAGGGGTTAGAATCGGCTCGCCCATATCAACAGTGAGGCTTACCGCCTTGCCGTTTTCTTCTGTCACCTTAAGGGTTTTAATACCGCTTAAGGTTTCGACAGTCAGGGTTTCCTTATGTGCAATACCCGTATCATAAATATACTTGCCTACACAGCGAATACCGTTGCCGCACATTTTTCCCTCACTGCCATCAAGGTTGAACATACGCATTTTAGCGTCCGCCACCTTAGAGGGGCAAATTAAAATAACACCGTCACTGCCCACACTTGTTCTGCGGGGGGACATAATTTTTGCCAAATACTCAGGATCTGATATATCCTGCTTAAAGCAATCGATATATATGTAATCGTTGCCGATTCCGTGCATTTTTGTAAACTTAACTTTTCTCATAACCCTAACGCCTTAAATCTTAATTCCTACTTTACGCATCTCATTGAAAAGTACCTCACGGTGCTCCTGTTCCATAGGGGTAAGGGGCAAACGCAGGTAATCCTCACAAAAGCCCATAGCCGCCATAGCCGCCTTCACAGGAATGGGGTTTACCTCGCTGAAAAGGGCGTTAATAAGGGGCAGGTACTTAAGCTGCATTGCCGCCGCTCCCTTAACATCGCCCGCCTTAAATTTAGCGCACATTTCGGCTGACGCTTTGGGTAAAAGGTTTGAAAGCACCGAGATACAGCCCTTACCGCCAAGAGACATAATGGGGACTGTCTGGTCGTCGTTCCCCGAATAAATGTTGATATTATCGCCGCAAAGCGCCGCAATTTCTGCAACAGCGGAGATATTGCCGCTCGCTTCCTTTATACCCGAAATATTAGGATGTTCAGAAAGCGCCTTTACAGTAGCAGGCTGAATATTAACCCCCGTACGGGAAGGCACGTTGTAAAGAATTACGGGAGCGGTTGCCTTGTCGGCAATATCGCTAAACATCTTAATAAGCCCGTTCTGGGTCGCCTTATTGTAATAAGGGGTTACAACAAGTACGCCATCGGCCCCCGCCTTGCAGGAAAAATCGGTAAGGTCAAGGGCGTAGGCTGTATCGTTAGAGCCTGTACCTGCAATAATGGGCACTCGATGATTAGACCTCTTTACCGCATACGCAATGGCGGCGCGGTGCTCCTCGTCTGTAAGGGTTGAGGACTCCCCCGTTGTACCGCAGATAACAAGGGCGTTTACACCCTCCTCAATCTGCCAGTCAATAAGTCTTCCGAAAGCATCGTAATCAACGCCGTCAGGTGTGATAGGTGTGATGAGGGCAGTTGCTATTCCCTCGAAAATCGGTGTTTTCATTTCTACACAATCCTTTTTCAAAATATTACAATCAACATAAAAAAATAGCCGATTGCTCGACTACCAAAACCAGAAAGCGCATAAAATATGCGCTATTATTCTGCTTTCGATAGCTCTCCGCCTAAGCGACAGTAAAGCGGATATTATTCCGTTTTACCAGACCGACCGTCCGCCGACCGCCGTCTTCGGCGACCGCTCCTTTCGCTTTCTACCTCACTCCGCCGAGCTTAACATTCAAAAGCTACTGATAGCAAATCGCACCTCTATCTTATCTATTAGACTTTAACATTTATTTGGCTTTTTGTCAAGTATTTTAACGAAAAAAAGGCTTTAAAATCTAATTATTTATTCATATAGGTGTTATTCATTGCAAAAAAGATTGACATTTTGTGCTTTTTTGCTTAAAATATACTATGCGGATGATATGCCATAAAATAAGAAGAAAGGAATATCCGTTTACATACAATTATAATTCAAGCGCCGGGACCGTACATATGGCATAGCGGTTGACGAGGGTGGGGAGCATCGAAATATTCGGCGGATGTCCCACGGCAGGCATGTCGTAAACGGGCGTTTAAAACCCGAGAGTAATTTCGGAACAAAGACGCTTCGCTATGCTTTAAATTTCTATGGAACGGTAAAATATATTCTGAAATAATGAGGCAGTTTAAAAGATTGCCTTTGTGTTTGTACCGTTCTGTCTTTGCGGAACGGTTTTTTTGCTAAAATTTTTCCGTAAGGCGTAAATAAAGAAAAATTGTAATATAATATTACAGG
>CAJGCQ010000022.1 GCA_904501875.1 Clostridiaceae bacterium
ATAGTGAAGAATATTGAGGCGGTGGGAAAGGCCATATCCTCTTCACAAACTTCAAAAAAGCTTTTAAAGGAGATAGCGCCGGATATAGTTGTGGGTACAGGTGGCTATGTAAGCGGACCTGTTCTGCGTGAGGCGCAAAAATTAGGAATTAAAACCGCTATACACGAGCAAAACGCCTTTCCCGGCGTAACCACAAAAATGCTTGCGGATAAGGCTGATAGGGTAATGCTCGCAATGCCCGAAGCCCAGAGCCGACTAAACCTTAAAAAAACGCCGATTATTACGGGAAACCCCGTAAGGAACGAGCTTTTGAGCGTTACAAGGGAGAAGGCACGGGCTGAATTAGGTCTTGATAACCGCCCGCTGATACTTTCCTTCGGCGGCTCTTTAGGGGCCAGACGCATTAATGAGGCTGTAACCGGTCTTATTAAATGGCACAACGGCACTGATAAATTTTATCACATTCACGGCACAGGCAAAATAGGGTATGAGGCTATGATAGCTTCTCTTGAGGGCGTGGAGCTGTCGTCGCTTATTGATGTGAGAGAATACATTAACGATATGGATATATGTATGGCGGCGGCCGACCTTGTGATATGCCGTGCGGGAGCAATTACCTTAAGCGAGCTTTGTTGCTTAGGCAAGCCGTCGGTGCTGATTCCCTCACCTTATGTTGCGGAAAATCACCAGTATCACAATGCTATGACCCTTAAAAAGGCAGGTGCGGCGGAAATTCTTGAGGAAAAGGATTTAAGCGGCGAAAGCCTAATCAATGCCGTTTCAAAAATAATTGAAAATAAACCCCTTTTAGAGAAGATGGGAAATGCGGCGGTTAAACACGCAATTTTGGACTCAAATAAAAGAATTTACGATGTTTTAATGCAATTATATACGGGAGCGTGACAATTTCCGTACTTTCGCATAGTATGAACTGTGAAAAAGTTTTTGTCATTGAAAAGTATTACCAATGACTACTGTGAGAGGGTGCGGTAAATGTCCGAAATAATAGTAAACGGCGGTAAAAAGCTTTACGGCGGTATAACCGTTCAGGGGGCGAAAAACAGCGTTCTTCCTGTGCTTGCGGCAACCGTTTTGTGCCAAAAGGAATGTGTAATACATAACTGTCCTGCACTTTCAGATGTTAATACTTCTATTAAAATTTTACGGGCTCTCGGTTGCGGCTGTGAAGCCGAGGGCAACACCGTAACTGTAGACAGCAGGGGAATAAACGCTTACGAAATTCCCGATAACTTAATGCGGGAAATGCGTTCTTCCATAGTTTTTTTAGGTGCTATTATAGGCAGATGCGGCAGGGCTGTGATAAGCAGTCCCGGCGGCTGTGAATTAGGCCCCCGTCCTATTGATTTGCACCTTTCTGCTCTCGAGCGAATGGGGGTCACCATAAACGAGGAACACGGCTATTTAATCTGCACCGCCGAAAAGGGACTTCAAGGGGCGGAAATCAGTCTTGGCTTTCCAAGCGTGGGCGCTACCGAAAATATTATCCTTGCGGCGGCTACCGCAAAGGGAATGACAACAATTCACGGGGCGGCAAAGGAGCCGGAAATAAGCGACCTTGCCGATTTTCTTAACAGTGCGGGAGCCCGTATTTACGGCTGTGGGTCGGACTGTATCAGAGTTTACGGGGTAGAAAGGCTTGGCGGTACCGAGCATACTATTATCCCTGACAGGATAGCGGCGGCAACATATATGGCCTGTGCCGCGGTTACCGGCGGAAAAATAACAATGTGTAATATTATGCCGTCGCATATGGTCTCCACATTTTGGGTGTTCAGAGAAGCAGGGTGCGAAGTAGAGCTTTCAGGTAAAAGTCTCACCTTGTCGGCGCCTGAGCACCTTAAAAGAGTGCCTACCGTCAGAAGTCTGGTTCACCCGGGATTTCCTACTGACGCAGGGCCCATTATAGTTGCCATGTTAACTGTAGCAGAGGGCACCTCGGTTTTTGTTGAAAACATATTTGAAAACCGCTTTAGTTATGTTGATGAGCTTAAGCGCTTCGGGGCTAAGATTAAAACCGAGGGAAAAATTGCGGTGACAGAGGGCGTAAAGGAGCTTTCGGCCACCGACTGCAAGGCCACCGATTTACGAGGCGGTGCGGCGCTGGTTATTGCGGCGCTTACGGCTTATGGGGAATCAAGGATAGGGGATATTCACCACATAGAGCGCGGTTATGACGATATTGTATCGGTTTTAGGTGCACTTGGCGCCGATATTAAATACAGTAAGGATTGATAGCTTGAAAAGGACAGTGGAAAACGACGAGTTTTTAAAAAAAAGAAAAGCCCGCCAGCGCAGAATAAGAAAACGGCGAATGATTATCGGTTTTTCGCTGTTTCTCGTTTTGCTTGCCGTAGTTGGCATTATTTTGTCGCTGACGGTGCTTTTCCCGATAAAGAATATAACCGCAAAGGGCAGCGAAAGGTACACGGCGGAGCAGATAATCTCTTCAAGCGGTATAACCCTTGGGGATAATCTGTTTGTTTCCTCTTTTAAGACCAATGGCCTAAGAGAAAAACTGCCCTACATTGAAAGCGTTAAAATTAAGCGGACGCTTCCCGACAGTATTACAATTACCGTAAAGGACGCCCTGCCTTACGCCTGTTATTACGGGGACGGAGCTTACTGCACGGTAAGCCGGAGTGGCTATGTGCTTGAAATCGCAGAAGAAAAGCCCGAGTCCCTCCTTGAAGTACGTGCGGTCGGTGTTAAATGCACCCTTGGTAAGGCGGTTTCCTTTTCGTCTGAAAAATCGGAAGAGTTAATAACCGAAATCGGTAAATTGGCTGACGAATACGGTGTGTCGCTTAACTGCATAGATGTAACAGACGAGCTTAATATTACCCTTAAAACCGAAAATCGCTTTATTGTAAATCTCGGCACATCAAACTTTCTGCAAAACAAATTTGCCCATCTTTCGGGAATGATAAAAAATATTGAGGAAACAAAGACGGGTAAAATTAATTTAAGTATGTGGACCGAGAGTAATACCGAGGGCACCTTTGTAGCAGGCAGTATTGAATAGAAAATATTGCAAATAAGACGCTTAAAAGCTATAAATTTTTGAAAAAAATAAAAAAATTACAAAAATGTAATAAAAAGTGTTGAAATTTAAAAAAGGATATGTTAATATCATTATATAATATGTAATTATGCGAATAATATCTATTTTACATAATGATGGAGGAATTTAAAATGCCATTTGAAGTAGCAGAAGAACAAGAGAATGTTGTACAGATTAAGGTTGTCGGTGTCGGCGGTGGCGGCGGAAACGCTGTAAACCGTATGGTTGAGGCCGGCGTACGCGGCGTTGAGTTTATAGCTATTAATACTGATAAGGCGGCTTTGCTTCAGTCTAAGGCGAATCAGAAGATTCAGATTGGGGACAAGACCACCTCTGGTATGGGTGCGGGCGGAAATCCCGATAACGGCCGTGCGGCGGCTGAGGAATCAAGGGATGAGATTACCGCAGCTATCCGCAGTGCGGATATGATTTTCATTACCGCAGGCATGGGCGGCGGTACAGGCACAGGTGCGGCTCCCGTTGTTGCGTCTATCGCAAAGGAGCTTGGTATCCTTACTGTAGGTATCGTTACAAAGCCTTTCGCTTTTGAAGGCAAAAAACGTATGACACAGGCTGAGTCTGGCATTGCGGCTCTCCGTGAGCAGGTGGACAGCCTTGTTGTTATCCCCAACGAGCGCCTTAAGTTTGTTTCAGAGCAGAAGATTACCTTTAAAAATGCTTTCTACATTGCAGACGATGTTCTCCGTCAGGGCGTTCAGAGCATTTCCGAGCTTATCAATGTAACCGCTCTTGTAAACCTTGACTTTGCCGATGTTAAATCTATTATGGCGGACGCAGGCTATGCTCATATGGGCGTTGGCGTTGCTACAGGCCGTGATAAGGCAGAGCAGGCGGCCCGTGCGGCTATCAGCAGTCCCCTTATCGAGACCTCTATGGAGAATGCCCGCGGAATTATCATCAGCATTACAGGTTCTGACGATATTGGCCTTGAAGAGGTTGAGCTCGCTTCTTCTATCATCACAGATATGGCTCATCCGGATGCAACCATCATTTGGGGTGCTCAGCTTGATGATACCCTCGAGGATACTATCCGTGTAACTGTTGTTGCTACAGGCCTCGGCGATGATAAAAAGGATAACAAGAAGGATGATTTAGCTTCTCTTATCGGCAACGCTTCCGATGATGATGAGAGCTACACCGATGTTATAAGCTTCTTCAACAAGGAAAACTAATAACAGACTTCTGATAATAAATATAATACAAGCAGTCGCTGTCAGGCGGCTGCTTGTTTGTTAGAAAAGGCAGGTGCAAAAATGCTGCTTATTAATAATGTAAATATACCCCTTGATACTGATTTTAACAACTTAAAACCCTATGCCGCTAATTCTCTTAAAGTTGATGTATCTGCCGTTAAATCGGCACGACTTTACAGAAAATCGGTTGACGCAAGAAAGAAAAGTGAATTGCATTTTTGCTGCTCCTTGCTTGTGGAATTAAATATAAATGAAAATTCCGTATTAAAAAAAGCCAAAAATTCTTTGCTTTATTCTCCAATCAAGTATGTGTGGAAAAATAGTGATAAACACCCTAAAACAAGGCCGATTGTTGTCGGCTTTGGCCCTGCGGGAATGTTTGCGGCGCTCTTTCTCGCCCGTGCGGGGCTAAAACCCTTAGTGCTTGAGCGTGGGCGGGACGCTGATGCGAGAACCGCAGATGTAAACCGCTTTTTTGCGGGCGGAGAGCTTAATGCCGAATCAAATGTACAGTTCGGTGAGGGTGGCGCAGGTACCTTTTCGGACGGAAAGCTAAACACAGGAATTAAAGATTTCCGTTGCCGTGCGGTTTTAGAGGAGCTCTATAAGCACGGCGCACCCGAGAATATTTTGACCGACGCAAAGCCACATATCGGAACGGATATACTTGTTGATGTTGTAAAAAACATAAGAAAGGAAATTATTTCCTTAGGCGGTGAGGTGCGTTTTGAAACAAAGCTGTGCGATTTGTGCTTTAGGGACGGAAGGCTTGTTTCGGCTGTAACACAAACGCAGGAAATCCCCTGTCAACACCTTGTCTTGGCAACGGGACATTCCGCACGGGATACCTTTTTAATGCTTAAAAACAACCAAGTTAGTATGATAAGAAAGCCTTTTTCCATGGGCGTTAGAATCGAGCACCTGCAAAGGGATATTAATAAGGCTTTGTATGGCGATTTTGCATCTCATCCCGCTCTTGGTGCCGCCGACTATAAGTTAGCGGTGCATCTTCAAAACGGCAGGGGAGTGTACACCTTTTGTATGTGTCCGGGCGGTGAGGTGATTAACGCTTCAAGTGAGGTGGGCGGTATTGCGGTAAACGGTATGAGCAGGAGCAGGCGGGACGGTGTAAATGCCAACAGCGCTCTGCTTGTAAGCGTTGAGCCTGATGACTTAGCGGGCGACGATGTGCTGGCGGGCTGTGCATTGCAAAGAAAAACCGAACAGGCGGCATATGCACTTTTCGGCGGCGT
The DNA here is from genome assembly GCA_904501875.1 of Clostridiaceae bacterium. Classification (GTDB taxonomy): domain Bacteria; phylum Bacillota; class Clostridia; order Oscillospirales; family Acutalibacteraceae; genus UBA737. The sequence goes on from CAJGCQ010000022.1 coordinate 5,550, forward strand.
GGTACCCGTAAGCACGGTTGGAAGCTTTGTTTTCGGCAAACCCTTTGAAATTACAAGGGTTAAGCCTACTGTAAAGCCAAACTTTGAATACGCCGATTTTGAAAAGATTTTCCCTAAGTTTATTTGTGACAGCTTAAAAGAGGGGATTTTGCTCTTTGATAAAAAGATAAAGGGCTTTGCAGACGAGTCGGCTGTGCTTACTGCACCCGAAACGAGAAGCTCGTCCCCTGTAAGGATACTAAGGGGCGAGGACGGACAAAGCCTAACACACAGCGGAATTTATCCCTGCGGTGAGGGTGCGGGCTATGCAGGGGGAATAATGTCCGCCGCAACCGACGGTCTTAAAACTGCCGAGGCCCTCCTTGCGGGAATATAGTGGTTATAGCTACAGTATACCGTTGCTTTTTGCATTTAAAAGCCAGATGTTAACGGGGGAAAATCGGTCTAAAATATAGCACCATTCGTTTTCCACAGGCTGTGATGTAAGTTCTGTTTCTTCGCTTGGAATTATTATAAGCAGAGCTTTTGTAAATTTTTCAAAAAAATAAAAACCTTTAAGAGCCTTAACAAGCTGTGGGATAATGTTGGAAATACATACTCCCTCGGCTTTAATTATAATCCTTTTTGGCTCTGTACTCACCTTGATTTTACCTCCGTCTCTGCTAAACTTAAAAAGCTCTGATATAAGCGCAGTGTAAAGCCGTCTGTTTATAAGGCGAACTCCGCAGCCCGAAAAAACAGTAGAGAGCCTAATCCCCCTTTGCATAAGAATGATAACCGCCGCACCTAAGAGGGAGTTTGAGAGCTTTATTATATCTATAGGGGTTAGTTCGTTTTTATAATAAAATGCCTCTGCAAGACTGATTATTCTAAGCTGGGACAGCTGTTTTAATTTGTCGCCCTTTAAACACGAAATTTGAACATAAAGTCTCAACGCAGACAAATACCGTTCAAAAGTTTTTGGCAAATATATCATAATGTGACCTCCGCATACGGAGTTATTATGCCAAATTATATAAAAATTAAAAAAATTGTTAAAGTTTAAACAAAGCACTTGAAAATAACGGAAAAATAGGGTAAAATAGAAAATGTAAAAATAAAGGAGGTAATTCCAATGGTTAAAGTTGCAATTAACGGATTCGGCCGTATCGGTCGTCTCGCATTTCGTCAGATGTTCGGCGCTGAGGGTTACGATGTAGTAGCTATCAACGACCTTACAAAGCCCTCTATGCTTGCTAATCTTTTAAAGTATGATACAGCACAGGGCGGTTACTGCGGTGCTATCGGTGAGAATCTTCACACCGTTTCTGCTGATGACGAGGCAGGCACCATTACTGTTGATGGCAAGACACTTAAGATTTATGCTGAGAAGGACGCTAAGGATCTTCCTTGGGGCGAGATCGGCGTAGATGTTGTTCTTGAGTGCACAGGCTTCTACTGCTCTAAAGAAAAGTCACAGGCTCATATTGATGCCGGTGCTAAGAAGGTTGTTATTTCTGCTCCTGCAGGCAACGATCTTCCCACTATCGTTTACAGCGTTAACGAAAAGACCCTTACTAAGGAAGACAACATCATTTCTGCTGCTTCCTGCACAACTAACTGCTTAGCTCCTATGGCTAAGGTTCTTAACGATTATGCTCCTATCCAGAGCGGTATTATGAGCACAATCCACGCTTACACCGGCGACCAGATGATTCTTGACGGTCCTCACAGAAAGGGCGACCTTCGCCGTGCCCGTGCAGGTGCTGCAAACATCGTTCCTAACTCTACTGGCGCTGCTAAGGCTATCGGCCTTGTAATTCCTGAGCTCAACGGTAAGCTCATTGGTTCTGCTCAGCGTGTTCCGGTTCCGACAGGTTCCACCACTATCCTTACCGCTGTTGTTAAGGGCGCAGATGTAACTAAGGAAGGCATTAACGCTGCTATGAAGGCGGCTGCTTCTGAGTCCTTCGGTTACAACGAGGATCAAATCGTTTCTTCCGATGTTATCGGTATGCGTTACGGTTCACTCTTTGACGCAACTCAGACAATGGTTTCTAAGATTGCTGACGACCTTTATGAAGTACAGGTTGTTTCCTGGTATGACAACGAGAACAGCTATACAAGCCAGATGGTTCGTACCATTAAGTATTTCGCTGAAATCTAATCGTTATCTAAATTTGGCAGTCCTCACCTTGAGTGGGGACTGTTTTTTATCCCTTGAAATCTTATTTCGCAGTACAGTATATGACAAATGGATAAGATATGTTAAAAAAATGTTTACAGAAATAACAGATAGTTTGCTTGAAAACAGCCCTGTAAAATGGTATATTTATACACAGTAGAGAGGGTGTGCAGATGTCAGAGAAGAAAACCAATGAAATATTAGAGGAGCAGAGAAGAGCCCATCAGGAATTTTTAGAGCTTAAAAAAATGCAGAACGGGGAAATGAAAGCACCGCCTAAACCCAGCGAGGTTGCAATAGTTCCTAATTCTCCCAAGGAAAAATGGGATAATTTTTGGTTTCATTATAAGTGGTATGTGGTGGCGCTTGTTGCGACCGTTGCAGTTTTGGCGGTTTTAATAGCTCAATGTGCCACAAAGACAAAATACGACCTTCAGGTGATCTACTTTACACATACTACTGTGCTTGATGCTCAAACAGAGGGAATAGCCGATTATCTTAAAAAATATTCCGAGGATACAAACGGCGACGGCGAGATAAATGTTCAGATTGTTAATATAAGCTTTTCAAATACAACAGGTGATTTACAGTATAGGCATACTATGCTTTCAAAGCTTCAGGCGATGCTCACAGGTGACGAAAACGCAATGCTGTATATTACAGACAGTGAGACTTATGAGTATATAAACGGGCTTTCGCAGAGCGGCGCCCTTTTAGAGGGCGAGCCCCTTAAATTCGGCGAGGAGTTTTATACCGCTACCGAATCGGAGCAATTCGGTAAATTGCCGGAGGGTCTGCAAATATCCTGCCGCAGAATAAGCGGAACCACAATGGAAAACAAGAAGGATGCCGCCAAGGCTTATGAGAGTTCGAAGAACCTTCTTGAAAAGCTTAAAAGCGCTTCTTAGGTCTTAAATTAATAACAGTTATATAAAAAAATAATATATTGTTTGCTATTTTGTTATTGATTTAACAAAAAAATTGCTGTATAATTATATGGTAAAATTTTTAAGGAAAGGTGACTTCTTATGAACAAATTTATGTTAAACGAAACCTCTTATCACGGCGCAGGTGCAATTAACGCCATTCCGGACGAGATTAAAAGCCGCGGCTTTAAAAAAGCCTTTGTTGCTTCTGATCCCGATCTTGTAAAATTCGGCGTTGCACAGAAGGTTACCGATATTCTTGATAATGCGGGAATAGAGTACAAGCTTTATACCGATATTAAGGCTAACCCCACCATTGAAAATGTCCAGCATGGCGTTGAGGAATTCAAGGCTTGCGGAGCTGACTGTATTGTTGCAATCGGTGGCGGCTCTTCTATGGATACCGCAAAGGCTATCGGTATTATCATCACCAATCCCGAGTTTGCGGATGTCCGTTCTCTTGAGGGCGTAGCTCCCACAAAGAACAAGTGCGTTCCGATTATCGCTGTTCCGACCACAGCAGGTACTGCCGCTGAGGTTACTATCAACTATGTTATCACCGATGTTGAGAAAAAGCGTAAGTTCGTTTGCGTTGATGTTCACGATATTCCCGTTGTTGCAGTTGTAGACCCTGATATGATGGCTACAATGCCCGCTGCTCTTACCGCCGCTACAGGTATGGACGCTCTTACCCATGCTATTGAGGGCTACATAACAAAGGGTGCTTGGGAGCTTTCGGATATGTTCCATATCAAGGCTATCGAGATTATCGCCCGTTCACTCCGTGACGCTGTTAAGAACGGCAAGGAAGGCCGTGACGGCATGGCTCTCGGTCAGTATGTTGCGGGAATGGGCTTCTCCAATGTAGGCCTCGGTGTTGATCACTCTATGGCTCATACCCTTTCTGCTTATTATGATACTCCCCACGGTAAGGCTTGTGCAATTCTTCTTCCCACTGTTATGGCTTACAATGCCGAATACACAGGCGAGAAGTATAAGGATATAGCAAAGGCTATGGGTGTTGAGGGCGTTGACTCTATGACTCAGGACGAGTACCGCAAGGCGGCTGTTGACGCTGTCCGTCAGCTTGCAGAGGATGTTGGAATTCCCACCACCTTAAAGGGTATTGTTAAGGAAGAGGATATTCCTGCTCTGGCTGAATCTGCATATGCAGATGCTTGCCGTCCGGGCAACCCGAGAGAGACCAGCGTTGAGGATATTATCGAGCTTTATAAGAGCTTGATGTAATAACATACTCTAAAAAGAAAAGCCTCCGACAAAAGTCGGAGGCTTTTCTTATACCGATTTTTTGAGAATTGCGGTCATAACCGTAATATCGTCAAGATGATTGTCGCTTCGGCGGCGTTTGGCACTCTCGCATATGCGTTCCGCAAGCTCCTCTGCAGTGCCGTCGCTCCAGTTCTCGATTTCCCCCTTAATCCAGTCGGTTCCCTCTACCGAGGCCCCGTCTGACATAAGCACCACAATATCCCCGATTTTGCACTTAACAACCGCCTTGTCAAAGCTTATTTCACGCAGAATACCTGCCGGCAGGGAGGTGCTTTCCGCCTTTCCCGTTCGCCCTGAACGCCTTATTAAGGTTGGTGCGGCACCTGCCTTGTAAAGCTCAACCTGACCTGTAAATAAATCTATGCTTGCAATATCCACGGTAGCAAGGGATTCATCGGTTGATTTAAAGAGCATTGAGGAATTAAGTATTCTAAGGGAGCAGTCATAGCCGAAGCCCGCCTTTATAAGACGGCTCATAAGTCCCGAAGCCATAGCGCCGTCAACCGCTGCTCTTCCGCCTGTTCCCATACCGTCGGAAAGAATCATAATAAAATGTCCTTTGCCGTCAAAAAAATATCTGTAAGCGTCGCCGCACATTGCTGAGTCGGAGGCGCATTTTTGTTCTACACCTACATCTACCCTTATTGTGGCGTGCTCGTTAAGAGTGAGGAATATACTGTCGCCGGCTCTGTTAATTGCGGGAGGGTCAAAATCTCTTTCGCAAACAATCGATAAAAGCTTCATTACCTGAAGTTTATTTATTACTGTGTCGGACTGTTTTTTTACCTTCATTTCAAGGCTCATTCTGCCGAATTTATCAATTTTGCAGGTGCATTCCTCTGTATTAAGCCCAAGATTTTTAAGTGCAGCCGAAGCCTTTGCGGCGGTGGAATTATCGAATTTTCCGTCCTTTTCAAGGTCGTTTGCAAGCTCATACAGCATATAGGATATTCCGTCAAACTGGTCGGACACCACCGAGCGCACCTCATCAATGCGATTTTCGGCGGCTATTCGGGAGGTATAGTCGGAATACCGCTTATAGGCGGCATTAGCAACCTGCGACACCCTAAGGCATCTGCCTCGAAACTCATCGGGAGCGCCGTTTTCGGGGGTTCTTGAGCCTTCCTTTATCGCCTTTGTGATTCCGAGTATCGCTTCAATAGTGCTGTCACGGCGGCTTTCCCAACAATGAATTCTAAGCTTACAGCCCACACAGGCGTCCTGCTCAATAGCGTTAATAACAGTGCCGAAATCTGGGGAGTTAATCTTTGATAGCTCGGCGGAGACCTGGTCAACCGTCTCGGAAACATCGCACAGCGCACTTGCCGCAACATTAAGCTTCATTGAGAGCGACCTTTTAAAGCTGTCGGGGGTTACAAGCTTCGGATAAACCGAAAACAGACGGCTTATGTGCACCGATATCCGTCTCGGTAAAGCCAAAAATAGGGCAGAGCCCAGCGCCGCTTCAATCACGGTGGCGGCAATTAGTATTGGGTTGCCTGTAGTTATACACCCTACAAGGCTGAAAATAAGCGGTATTGCCACCTGAATATATTTGCCGTATGAAGAAAATACGCCTGCTATAAGTCCCGTAAAGGCGTAAATCACGGCTATTTCTCCCGAAGTGCCGCTTAGAATAAGGGATAGGGCGACTGCTGTGCCGCAAACAACACCCGAAAGCGTACCCCCGTATTTTGCCGCTGTAAGAATAAGGGTGATGCCCAGTATGTGCCCGAGGGAAATACCGTTGAAGTTAAAGCCGTTAATGCCCGTCAAAATTATACTAAGGGTTGCAAAAAGCGAAACAAGCTCCTCTGCATTAAGACCGCTTACTGCATTCGGCAGGGAATGAGATAAGCGGCTTATAAAATATGCTCCGCCCGCTGCAAGTAGCGATTCTGCAAGCATATTAAGAAAATCGAAATTAAGCCCGCTAAGGGTTACCGCTGAGGTCAAAAAGCTTGCAAGTAGGCATATAAAGCTTAAAAATATAGGATTTTCCGTCAGCCGTTTATATCCGCTTAATAGCAGCTTTATGGCGATTATGGCGAACATTGCCGCTATATACCGAAAACCGCCCGTATCAAGTGCGGGAATAAAGTATCCCAAAAATACCCCTATTGCCGCTGTGGGGGTGTATGTAAGGGAAGCTCCTGATGCTAAGGAAAGCCCAAATGGTAAAAGCTTGTCCGCAACCGCCGCTCGTGCGGCAATAAAGCCTGTCGCAGCTATAATAGCGTGGGCAGCAATCGCCACAATCAACTCTCTGTGATTAAATTTTTCCGTTTTTTTTGATATTTTTACAATATCCTTCAATTAAAATCACCGCCGTATTTTTCTTCATACTAATTATACGGCGTTGAGTGTATATAATTTGTCAAAGCAGGGCAGGGAATTAATAATTTTTTTGACGAAAAATATTTTTTTACATAAAAAAGAATATTTTTTATAACCTCGGGCAGGATATTGATAATAAATCTAAAAGGGTGGAATGGAATAATGAAACGCATTTTCGTAATTTTGCTTGCACTTACAATGCTGTTTGGCCTTTGTGGAATCTCTGTCTCGGGGCTTTCAAAAATCGGCTCTCGCTCGGACGAGGTGAGGGCTGTTCAGCAAGCGCTGAAGGAAAAGGGTTATTACAATTATACCGTGGATGGAATTTTCGGCACAAGGACACAGTCAGCCGTAAAAAGCTTTCAGCGGGATAATGGTCTCCAGCCCGACGGCATTGCGGGGGAGAAGACCCTCGAAGCACTCGGGGTGACTTCGAGCAGTAATTCTTACGGCGGGTATAGTTCCTCGGATTACGATTTGTTGGCACGCATTATTTCTGCCGAGGCAAGGGGAGAGAGCTATTTAGGGCAGGTGGCCGTGGGAGCGGTCATATTAAACCGAATAGAACACCCCTCGTTTCCCGACACCCTTTCGGGAGTAATTTATCAAAAGGGTGCCTTTTCCTGCCTTTATGACGGGCAGTTTTACGAATCGGTAGCCGACAGCGCCTACAGCGCTGCACGGGATGCGATAAACGGACTTGACCCCAGCGGCGGAGCGATTTATTACTACAACCCCAGCACAGCCACCAGTAAATGGATTTTCTCCCGTCCAGTTATAACGACGATAGGAAACCATAGATTTTGCAGTTAGTTAAAAACGCCTGTCGCTATCTCAACTTTATACAAAAGGGATAAATATCCGGTTTGCAAGGTTATCAATGCCATTAATGCTAAAACAATCGTTTTAAAAATCTTCATTTCAAAATCTCCTTTATGTGTGAAATTCATTGAAACGAAGAAGTGGCAGTACAGAGCGACTAAGTCTGTACTGCCATAAACAAAGTCTATTTAACATCTTTTAAGAAAACAACAAACCCGAACGTTTCACCGATTGGTAAAAGGTTCGGGTTTGAATGCTTTGGTGCGGGAGTTGATAAGCACCCTCAAACGCGAGGTTGAAACTGTAAA
>CAJGCQ010000023.1 GCA_904501875.1 Clostridiaceae bacterium
CCTATTTGAATCTTTTTTTTGCACATATCGTTTGCAATTGCGGCGGCAATTCCTCTATAATACAGGTGTAGATTATTTTCTATAACATGCTTAAAAATTGCGTGGGGTGAGGTGAAGGCGCAGTCGGCCATAATGCCGTGTACATTTTTTGGCAGGTCGAGCCCCGCCGCCATAAGTGCGGTTGAGGCACCCATAGAAATTCCGCAAAGGTATATGGGTAAATCGGCAAATCCGTTTTGATTTGCCCAATTTGCCCAGTCAAGGCAGTCAAATCTCTCGGTAAGTCCGAAGCCCATATATTCGCCGCCGCTCTCGCCCTGTCCCCGTTGTTCCGCATAAAGCACACTGCAGTCGTTTTCGTGCCAGAATTCCGATACAACCCCGAAATCGTTCGACCACGAGGAGCGCCAGCCGTGCATAGCGATAATAAGTCGTTTTGCATTCTCACAGCGGTGGAGATGTCCCACAAGTCTTTCACTGTCGTGTGCGGTAATTTCCACAGTTTCACAACCGCTATTTTTAAGCCTTTCCGAAGCTTCGGAAAGTCCTTTAAAAAGCTCTTGCTGTCCACCTGCGCCCGAAAGCTTTGCCATTTGCTTTTGATAAATCTTAGGCTGTTCACGATCAAGGGCAATTTTTACAAGGCTCTTCATAGCGCCGTATGTTACCGCCGCTGCCGCCGTTCCGACTGCAACTGCCGCACTTGCCCAGATAAGGGTATTTTTCATAGCTTTGTTCATATTAATCTCCATTCTGCCGCTAAAGTGTCAGCACAAATAGGTTATGAAATCTCCGACAGCGGCGAATGGAGATTAAACCGGCATGTTTCGCGGTTGCCTTTTATTTTATAAAAGGCGAGCGGAACGCCGCCCCTACATTGTGGTTAGTGTGATTTTTCACGCTAACGCTCCTTGAATTTTTTTCAATATGTTATAAGGCCGACAAAATCCAAGCAGCCTTTGCTCGCACTTTGCCGACCCTTTTATTTTATCCGTTTTATATTGATAAATTCAATATTTAATTATTTAAAGCTGCCGAGGTATCCTTTTGGATAACATCGTGAGCGCCGCCCTCAACAATGCTGGTTGCCGAAACAAGGGTGAGCTTTGCTTTTGACTGAAGCTCGGGGATAGTAAGGGAACCGCAGTTGCACATGGTGGACTTAACCTTTGAGAGGGAAAGGCTTACATTGTCCTTAAGACTGCCCGCATAAGGCACATAGGAATCAACGCCCTCTTCAAATGAAAGCTTTTTATCGCCGCCTAAATCGTAACGCTGCCAGTTTCTTGCTCGATTTGAGCCCTCGCCCCAATATTCCTTATAGTAATTACCGTTTATGGTAATACGGTTTGTGGGACTTTCGTCAAAGCGGGCAAAATATCTGCCTAACATCAAGAAGTCCGCCCCCATTGCAAGGGCAAGGGTCATATGGTGGTCGTGAACAATGCCGCCGTCCGAGCATACGGGAACATAAATACCCGTATTTTCAAAGTATTCGTCCCGTGCGGCGCAAACCTCGATAAGTGCGGTAGCCTGTCCTCTGCCTATACCCTTGGTCTCACGGGTAATGCAGATAGAGCCGCCGCCGATGCCCACCTTTATAAAATCGGCTCCCGCCTCTGCTAAGAACATAAAGCCGTCACGGTCCACAACGTTTCCGGCTCCTATCTTAACGGTATCACCGTACTTCTCACGGACAAATTTAAGGGTTCGTGCCTGCCATTCGCTGAACCCTTCCGAAGAGTCTATGCAAAGAACATCGGCTCCTGCATTTACAAGGGCGGGAATACGCTCCTCATAATCTCTGGTGTTAATTCCGGCACCTACTATGTAGCGCTTGTGGCCATCTAACAGTTCGTTGGGGTTTTCTTTATGGGAGTCATAGTCCTTGCGGAATACAAAATATTTAAGACAGCCGTTTTTATCAACAATAGGTAGAGAATTAAGCTTATTGTCCCAAATAATATCATTCGCTTGCTTAAGGGTTGTGTCCTCATTGCCGATAACAAGGGACTCAAGCGGAGTCATAAAGTCGCTTACGGGTGTGTCTTCAGACATACGGCTCACCCTGTAGTCACGGCTGGTAACAATTCCCAAAAGCTTGCCGCCAGATTTACCGTCCGAGGTGACAGCCACGGTGGAATGACCGTTTTTCGCCTTTAGCGCTAAAATATCGGCAAGGGTACTGTCGGGAGTGACATTGGAATCGCTTACAACAAATCCTGCCTTGTAGCTCTTTGCACGCTCTACCATAGCCGCCTCGTCCTCAATCGACTGTGAGCCGTAGATAAAGGAAACACCGCCCTCACGGGCCAGCGCTACGGCAAGACGGTCGCCGGAGACCGACTGCATTATAGCCGAAACAAGGGGGATATTCATAGAAATTGCAGGCTCTTCACCCTTTTTAAACTTTACAAGCGGTGTTTTAAGGCTTACATTTGCAGGAATGCACTCTGCCGATGAATAACCGGGGACTAAAAGATAGTCGTTAAAGGTATGGGATTCCTCTTTGAAATAATATGCCATTCGTATTTACTCCCTTTCACGTAATAATTTATATATTTTTATAATTATACCATAAGAAATCAGCTTGTCAACCGATAAAATGCTTAAATTTGCCCGTATTTAAGTATTTTTGCAATAAATCTAAAAAAAGCTTGATTTTCCGCATTCTTTATGGTATAATACATCAGCTGTGCGGTACGCATAGTAATAAAACACACATTCCGTCTTAAGCGGTCAGGTGTTCCTTTGGGAATTCGCCGTAAAATGTCGGGATGGAGGAAAAACCTCAGGAGGAATAAAAAATGGCATCAGTAGTATCAATGAAACAGCTTCTTGAAGCAGGCGTTCATTTCGGACACCAGACAAGACGCTGGAACCCGAAAATGGCGGAGTACATTTTCACCGAGCGTAACGGAATTTACATCATCGACCTTCAGAAGACCGTAAAGAAGCTTAACGAGGCTTACATCTTCGCCCGCAACATCGCGGCTGAAGGCGGCGACATTCTCTTTGTAGGCACAAAGAAGCAGGCTCAGGACTCTGTTAAGGAAGAGGCAGAGCATTGCGGTATGCCTTATGTAAACGCGCGCTGGCTCGGCGGTATGCTTACCAACTTCACAACAATTCGCGCTCGTATTGCAAGACTTAACCAGCTCCGCACTATGAGAGATGACGGAACATTTGAGCTTCTCCCCAAGAAAGAGGTAGTTAAGCTCAACCTTGAGATTGAAAAGCTCGAGAAGTTCTTAGGCGGAATTCAGGATATGAAGAAAATCCCCGGAGCGCTCTTTATAGTAGACCCCCGCAAGGAGAGAATCGCTGTAGCAGAGGCTAAAAAGCTCGGCATTCCGATTATTGCTATCGTAGATACCAACTGCGATCCTGATGAAATCGACGCAGTTATCCCCGGCAACGATGACGCTATCCGTGCTGTTAAGCTCATTGCCGAGACTATGGCTGCCGCTGTTATCGAGGGCAGACAGGGCTCCGAGATGGGAACTGCCGCCCAGGATGAGACTGTCGAGGAAGAGGCTCCCGCAGAGGAAGTAGCTGAATAATTAGCTTTTTAGGAGGAAAATACAATGGCTTTTACTGCTAAAGATGTACAGGCTTTAAGAGAAAAGACAGGCTGCGGTATGATGGACTGCAAAAAGGCACTTACTGAGTGTAATGGAGATATGGATGCCGCAACCGATTATTTAAGAGAAAAGGGACTCGCTTCCCAGGCTAAAAAGGCAGGCCGTGTTGCCGCTGAGGGTACTGTAAGCGCTTACACCGGAAACGGCGTTGGCGTTGTCGTAGAATTAAACAGCGAAACCGATTTCGTTGCTAACGGTGACGGCTTTAAGGCGCTTGCAAATGAGATAGCAGAGATTATTGCTGAGCAGAATCCTGCTGATCTTGATGCTTTGCTTGCTTGCACCAAGGACGGAAAGAAGGTTGAAGAGAAGGTTCAGGAGTTGTTCCTTGCCGTTCGTGAAAATATTAAGGTTCGCCGTTTTGCCCGTTTTGAGGGTAAGGTTGTTTCCTATGTTCACGCAGGCGGAAAAATCGGCGTTCTCGTTAACTTCGATACCTCGCTTGACGTTGACAATGCTGATTTTGTAACAATGGCTAAGAATGTTGCAATGCAGATTGCCGCTATGAACCCGTCCTATCTTGACGAGGCTTCCGTTCCCGCTGAGGTACTTGATAAGGAAAAGGAAATCCTTATCGCTCAGATGAAGGAAGACCCCAAGATGGCTAACAAGCCTGAGGCTGTACTCGGCAAAATTGTTGAGGGTAAAATCGGTAAGTATTATAAGGAAAACTGCCTTGTTGAGCAGCAGTTCGTTATAGACGGCGACATCACCGTAGGCAAGTATATCGAGAATACCGCTAAGGCTCTCGGCGCAGATGTTAAGCTCACCTCTTTCATTCGCTTTGAAAAGGGCGAGGGAATAGAGAAGCGCGTTGACGATTTCGCCGCTGAAGTTGCCGGAATGGTAAAATAATTAAAATTAGATTTAAACCGAGGCTGTCGTTTTGACGATGGCCTCGGTTTTTTATTATTTTTCTTGTAAAGCGGGGAATATTATGTTATGATTTTTTAAAAGAGGTGTGGCACTATGACCGATAAAGAGCTTATCCTAAAAGCGGTTGAGGCAATGGATAATGCCTATGCGCCCTATTCGGGTTTTAAGGTTGGGGCGGCTTTGCTTTCCGAGGACGGCAGAGTATTCAGCGGTTGCAATATAGAAAACGCAGCATATCCTGCAGGAATATGCGGGGAGAGAACGGCGATAGGCAGTGCGGTTTCAGCGGGTGTAAGAAATTTTGTTAAAATAGCCATAGTCGGCGAGAAAAACGGAGCAATCTCTGATTATTGTACGCCCTGCGGAATATGCCGTCAGGTATTAAGCGAGTTTTGCGGTGAGAATTTTGAAATACTGCTTTATGACGGGAAAACGGTTAAAAGCTATCGATTCAAGGAGCTTTTACCCCATAAATTTGGGAGTGATGAGTTATGCTGATGACCGATATAATCGAAAAAAAGAGGTATAAGCTCCCGCTTAGTGATAAGGAAATAGAATTTTTTGTGTCGGGAGTTACCGATAAGAGCATACCCGATTATCAGATTTCCGCCCTTTTAATGGCTATACTTTTAAACGGTATGGATAGGCGTGAGACCGTAACCCTTACCGCACTTATGGCAAAAAGCGGTGATATTCTTGATTTGTCCGACCTTTCCCACACGGCGGATAAGCACAGTACGGGCGGTGTGGGGGACAAAACCACCCTTGCGGTCGCACCTATTGCGGCGGCGCTCGGCTGTACGGTTGCTAAAATGTCGGGCAGAGGACTGGGCTTTACGGGTGGCACAGTTGATAAGCTTGAATCTATCACAGGCTATAAAACTGCGCTCGAAACTACTGAATTTAAGAAAATTGCTAAGGAATACGGAATGTGTGTTACGGGGCAGAGCGGCAATTTCGCTCCTGCCGATAAACGGCTTTACGCAATAAGGGATGTCACCGCAACTGTAAACAGTATACCCCTTATCGCTTCAAGCATTATGAGCAAAAAGCTGGCAGCGGGGGCGGAAACAATAGTTCTTGATGTAAAGTTTGGCAGCGGTGCTTTTATGAAAACAGCAGAGGATGCCGAAAAGCTTGCGCACGAAATGGTGGAGATAGGTAATGGTGCCGGCAGAAAAACCGCCGCTGTTATTACCGATATGGATGTGCCGCTCGGTTTTGCTATAGGCAACGCTTTAGAGGTTGCAGAGGCGGTAAAGGTATTAAAGGGCGAGGGCGAAGAGGCTTTGACAGGCCTTTGCCTGCTGCTGGCGGCAAAAATGTATCAAATAAGCTTTGGTAAGACCGAAGAGGAAAGTGTATCGGCGGCAAAGAAGGCGATAGCCGACGGCTCTGCTTTCAAAACCCTGTGCGCCGCCGTAAGAGCACAGGGCGGCGATGAAAAGCTTTTGACAGGCGAGCATAAATTTCCCGAACCTGCAGCCTCTTTAGAACTGCTCTCTCCCGCAGAGGGATATATAACCGCTATGAACAGCGAAACTGTGGGCAAGGCTGCGGCCATGACGGGAGCGGGCAGAGAAAGGCTCGGCGACTGTATAGATTATTCTGCGGGAATAATCCTTTTAAAAAAGTACGGCGATTATGTGCAAAAAGGGGAGCGGTTAGCCACGCTTTACGGCGCACCCCAGCGGATAAAAGATGCACAGGAAAGGCTTTTAGGGGCATACGCGATAGAAGAAAGCAGAGCGCCTAAAAAACCGATTGTTTACAAGGTAATTGAGTGAGGTGTGAAAAATGTCGCTTTGCGAAAATCCGCAGTATATACACGAGCCAACCCCCTTACAATGCGGTCAGGCAGTGCTTGCAATGCTCAGTGGAAAAACGGTGGATGAGGTCGTTTTGCTTGTAGGTACCCATCGAGAAACCAAGCTTTGCGATATGCTGTCTTTCTTGAAGAACGAGGGGATAGCTTTTGAAAACCGCCGTGTGCAGGTAAATGATAAATCGGAGCTGCCCGAAATTTGCATTTTGAGCCTTGAAACACCCCGTTGCTGGCATTGGTCGCTGTATTTTAGGGGAAAATTTTTAGACCCCGAGCACGGAATACTTGATGATTTCCCAAAAGCAAACCGCAAGTATTACTGGGAAATAAAGGCTTAGGGTGGCAAGAATAATCCGAACCTGCCTGAAATAGCTACTTATTCCCACTCGATTGCGGGATTCTTCTTTGGCTTGTTTATGCCCTAAATTATATTCTAAAAGCCAATTTTGACATCGTTTTTCTAACCATTATTTCATTTATCAAAATTTTTGTTGCAGAAAAAAGTTGCAAAATTGCTTATGGAATGATGCCGCGTGGTTGTGGCCTTATCGGCTCTCACCGGTTAGCACACTCAGGTGAATCAGCATCTTATCCATAGGGCCTACCTTTTCTTATCCATAGGCAATTCACTCCAGAGAGTAAAACCCAATATTAGCAGTCCGCCAAGGATTTGCGGGGGAGTTATCCTTTCTTTTAACCAAACCACGCTCACCAAAACGGCTACCAATGGATCTATATAACTTAAAATAGCCACTTTTTGTCCCGGCAAATCCTTGATCGCAGAAAAATACATACAGTAGGAAATTCCGGTGTGCACAAGACCGACAATCAGCAAGGCGGTGATGCCGCTTTTATTTAATCCAACAAAGTTAAATCCGCTTGTAGCAATAACGTAAGGAAGCAGGATGACAATAGCGGAGAGAAATTGCACAAACGTGCGATGCAGTCCCGTTACGCCTTTTATAAATTTATTGAGCAACATAACCACCGCATAAAATATGGCAGCCGTTAATCCAAAAACAATACCGAGCAAATCTTGTTTTCCGCCACCCGTAGCGCCAGTAATTAAAACAAGACCTATAGTAGACATCACAAAGCAGAGGATTTGTTTTGGTGAAAGTTTTTCTTTGAACAGCAAGGGACAAGCCACCATCACAAGGACAGGCGCAAAATAATAACTTAAGGTTGCCACCGATACAGAAGTGTATTTGTATGCTTCAAACAGGAAAATCCAATTCACACCCATACTTGCACCGGAAAGCAGTAGGAGCAGCAATTCTTTTTTGATATGGCTAATGGGGAGCTTTTGTTTGGTGACCAGCAGGAATCCGCCCACTAAAAAGGCGGCAAGCCCGGCACGATACAACGCCAATTCGCCGGAACGAATGTCGATATTTCGCACAAATGGAGCCAACGTACCGAATATTAACATCGATGCAGCCATTAAACTCTTTGCGGTATTTTCACGCTTCATAAAATCCAACCTCATATCCACAGGAAAAATCGTATTATAGTAATTATAGCATATGTGGAGAAAAATTTCATCATAAAACAAAAAAAGAAGACCTTGATCATTGTTTACGATGACACAAGGTCTTCAAAATTACTGTATTGTTTGCTTTTGCAGTGATTCATCCAATTGCGAAAGAATAAAGAAAATTGCCTCGAAGAGGATAAATCAAATTTGCTGAAATATTGCAAATTATTCCCACTCCGTTTTGAGTTTTATCTCACTAGTGTTAAGTGGTCTCACAGATGTCAGAAATCTCAAAATTCCTATATTTTTCTCACCAAAAAGTCTGATTTTTGCGCTAAAAAAGTTTTTTATGTACTTTCCGTGTACCTCAAGTGTATCAGGTATCTCATATATCTCAAACTACAATTTACATTTCATCGCTCGTTTCATCAATCATTAGGGGTTGATAAATGAGCGATGAGGTGTTATAATAAGAACGAGGTGAGAAGTTATGTATAATAAAAAACCACCATTTAAAATTACAAATGAGATTTTAGCAGCAATTACAGAAATCGCTGAGTTGGTAGGGCAAGTTGGTGCTACACAAGGACTGTCTGCAAGCCCTACATTGCGACGTACGAATCGTATACGAACAATATATTCCTCTTTGGCAATCGAACAAAACACTTTGAGTTTAGAACAAGTAACAGCTGTTCTAAACGGCAAACGAGTCCTCGCACCGCCAAAGGATATTGCAGAAGTAAAAAATGCATATGAGATTTATGAAATGATGGATATGTTAGATCCGTATTCTGTGGATGATCTGTTAAACGCTCACGGGGTTATGACCAGAGGTTTAGTTGAGGAATCAGGCTATTTTCGCTCCGGTCCGGTTGGAGTCGTGGACAAGCAAGGTAATGTTCTGCACCTGGGTACACTCCCAGATTATGTTCCCGGTCTGGTCGTTGGTTTGTTAGATTGGGTGAAAAATAGTGACATTCATATGCTGTTCAAAAGTTGTGTTTTCCATTATGAGTTTGAACTGATTCATCCCTTTGCAGATGGCAACGGCAGAATGGGTCGGCTTTGGCATACACTTTTACTAACTAAATGGAAACCACTATTTGCATGGCTTCCTGTGGAATCTATCATCCATGACCGACAAGCGGAATATTACAAAGCTATCAATCGGTCGAATTGTGATGGCGAATCCACAGCTTTTATCACGTTTATGCTTTCTGCTATCAAGGAAGCATTGACGGAAGCAGTAGAAACGGTCGGTGTGACCGAAAATATGTCCACTACCGAATTACGCTGGTATAAAATTGAACGGTTTCTCCAAAAGAACGAAACCATCACCAACGCAGATGTGCGGCAACTGTTCGCTGTATCTTCTGCAACAGCAAACCGTGTTCTTGCAAAATTAACTGACGAAGGGAAACTTAAAAAAGTTCGTCTCGGCAAATTTTGGGGATATGTTATTGGATGAAAAGGAGTATCAACTATGGATAAAATTGTTCCTGCATTTGAAACAACATTATTTGATTCAACTTTAAGCGATGCTTGTGTTGATATGGCGGAATTGGGAATCGACAGTCTCTTAGATGATGGTGTCTTCAAGAGCGTTCCTATCGTCAGCGTATTGGTCGGAATTGGAAAAACCGCTCAAAATATACACGATAGAAATTTGTTGAGACAGACAGTTAAATTTATTAATACATTTAATGAAAAATCTATTACACCTGATAAACTGCAAAAATATAAAGATCATCTATATAGCAACCCCAAATATGCAGAAGAAGAACTGGGAAGAGTTTTGATAACACTAAATTCTAATGTAGATTTGAAAAAGTCAGAGATATTGGCGCGGTTTTATAGAGCTTATGTTGAGCAACAGATAAATTGGGATACATTTTGTGAATTATCGGAAGTAACTTCGCGCATGTTTATTTCGGATATTAAGTTGTTGTTTGCCGTTTACAATAAACAAGTTTCAGACACATCACAGTGTCCAGTATATCAAGCAGATAGACTAATTGCATTGGGACTTTTAGATTCTGCAATGAAATCTATGAGCATCGGTAGCATTAACGGTAGTCACACGCAACGATATATTCAAACTAATGAACTTGGGAAAACATTCTGTGTTTTAAGCAAATAAAAGGAAAAAGGCATTACTACACATCGTATGATATACGCATGTGGGATAAAACACTAATATAAGGATTCCTTCATCCTATTTTATAGATTTAATCATTGACTTTCTTGCTTGATTTGTTCATTGAATTAAGCAAGAAAGTCAATTTTTTATCTGTTTATATCTCTTGCATTAAGCCTACGAAAAGCAACAATTATAAGCAGGAGGTGGTAAAAACACTGGAAAACTGGTGTAAAAACACACTTGAAAATTAGGTTGTCGTGTACCTTTTGTGTACTCGCGAAAATGAGAAAACCCCGAAAACCCGCATAAATACTGGGGTTTTCGGGGGTCGATTTTAGCGAATTTGAGCCGAGGCAAACCCTTTCATTCTCTAAAGGGCAATTCCTCGCATTCTCCTTTTTTCTCAATGTACTTCTTTTTCCCTCATCTCTGCCCGTACCTTTTTCTTTCTCGCTCTATCCTTTTTAATCCTTGTTTTGGGCTCTTTCTAATGCTCTGCGATAATTGGTTGCTCTATTGCAAAAAATACGAGCATACTCTTTGCCATGCAAAGCAAGATTTTCTAATTCTTCGCTTGTTAATTCTTGTTTTAACAAAGCATGTACCATTCGGTTGCGTTCTTCTTTCCAATCTAGAATGTTGTCAAGCAATTCATCCGAAAAATATCGATGTAACAAATCCTTTTTACATTCGGCAGTTTTTTGAATATATTTTACCTTTGAGTGTAACGCTTCTGGATGTCCTCTAAGACTTTTAATATACGTATCATATTTGTCCGAATGTTTTAAAACAGATTCGGAACGGTCCTCCATTATAGAATATGCAATAAACATTGCTTCTAGATTAAACCCGTTTGCAATAGCACGATTGAGCCTTTTAAATTGCTCTTTGTAATTCAAATATTTTTGTTGATTATCTGTCATTTTATATTCCTCACTTTAAAGCAAGCATAAACCCTAATGCATTTGTAAGCTCTGCATTTTTCTTTGCATAGAAAGCAGTTTTTTCGGCATTGTACGCTATAACATCGGTATTATCCGCTATTTTTGACATATATGATTTCATATCAGACATATCTGCACTAATAGATGATAAAGTGTTAATAACTGAACCCATAGAAGAATTAAGTCTAGATAATTGACTATTTGCTTCTTGAATAGCTGAATAAATCATATACTGATTTTGTTTAATTTCTTCTAAAGATTCAATAACCTGATTTAATTGACCGATAACCATATTCATACGAATTTCATTCTCGTACAAATTGTAAGCGCCATCTGCGCCCTCTAAGGCTTCGCATCTTCCTGAAGAAATATATTCATAAAAAGATGAGACAGCAACAAAGTTTCTGTATTTTTCAAATATAACTCCGCAAGAATACATTTCGTATTGTGCTTTATAGAATTTTTTAAGTAATTCTTCCGCAGTTGCGATTTCTTCTTTTAATAGAACGTGTTTTGCCTTTTCAGGGGTAGGAGTATCTTTTGCACTAAGCTCGGCCTCTTTTTGCTTTTTAAGCAAATCTTCATACTTGTCTTTTGCTTCTGCAAGTTCTTTTTCTAATGTTTTTTCAGCTTTTTCTATTGCCAAGTTATATTCATCTTCGCGCTGTTTTTCCATTGACATTATCGCTTCTTTATGCTTTTTTAAGTCTGATTTATATTTTTTAACCGCTACATTATATGCTTCTAATTCTTTTTCGTATTTTTCAGTAAGCAATGCATTTTCGGCCGAAATTCTTTTTTTATTGAAGAAGCCTGGGGTTGCTAAAACTGGTTCTTGCGGTTTTTCGGGTTTTTGAGGTTCTCTAGGATATGCAATTGGAAAATCTTCAATCTTAATCTCTTTTTTTACATTTTTGGATTTTAACTTTTTATAAACTTTAGATGCTTCATTAATGATGTTTTTATCTTTTAGCAACATTGTTTTTTCAGAAGCTAAAGCTTCTTTTTCTGCTTCACTGTTCAAAAAATAAAGTTCTTTCAACCTTGCAGATATAGAAAATATGTTTTTTTCTATTGACAATAGTTGCTCTAAATATCCTTTTAAATCCAAATTTTCTTTGGATACAATACTATTCGTTGAAACATTTTCATTGTCTGAAGAGCATTTATTAATAAATACATTTATCTTGTTTTCAACTATTTGGTTGCGTTCTTTCATTCGGAAATATTCTAAAAAAGATAAAATAGACGGCGTCGTATTATCATGAAATTCTACTAAAACCTCTTTTTCTTTAGGATTATTAGCGATAATAACACCTTGACCAAACTCAGTAATAACTTTTTCACCTTCTTGTAGCTCGGGACACAAACCGAAAGGTAAATCTTTTAGATCTTTATAGTGTATATTTTCCCTATTCCCAACAGAATAAATCCCCTTTATTACACTATATTGTAACAAAGGTTTATTGCGAAATCGCAATCCTACATTTTCATGATAATTTATTACATAATTGCTAAAATGATGTTCTTTTTTATTATCAAATTCACCACAACAAAAAGGGCATTTTGTCAAACGGACAAATTTCGAGACTTCTGTTTCTTTTGTGGTGGCCTTTAATTTCCCCAATTCTCCTAACAACCATTCGCCAATCAATTCAGCATTGCAATGATGACAATAATGTATAATAATAAGGGCGGGTTCGCTGTTTTCGAAATTTAAAGGCTTGTTATTATTAAACATATAATGAATCATGATTATATCCTCCAACTCGAATAAAAGTTCTATGAAATTATTTTATCATAAGTAAAAATATATTGCAATATTAAAACAACCCTATGCAGCAGAAAAATGTGTGCCGCATAAGGTCGTTTTTTCTTTTAATTTTATGAGATTTTGAGGATGCGAGAATTTACCCTTTTTGCCTGTTTTGAGGATATTTCGCTTTACCCCATAACAAGAATTTTCACTCCCACTCGATAGTTGCGGGGGGCTTGGAGGTTATGTCATAGACAATGCGGTTTACACCCTTGACCTCGTTTACTATTCGGCGGGAGGCAGTGTCGAGAACATCGTAGGGTATTCTTGCCCAGTCAGCGGTCATAAAGTCGCTGGTGGTAACTGCTCTTAGAGCTACGGTGTAATCATAGGTTCTGAAGTCACCCATTACACCCACCGAGCGCATATTGGTAAGCACA
>CAJGCQ010000024.1 GCA_904501875.1 Clostridiaceae bacterium
ACCTAATAGGGCAAGCTGTTCAGGAGTTTCGATTACATAAGGATTTGTGGCAGAACCGTCTCCGTCTTTAAAGCCGGTCGCCTCCTGTCCCTCAAAGGAGTTGACTGTGCCGTTTGCAAAGGTCGAGAAGGTTTGAAGCATCAATGTAGACGCTAAAACCGCCAAAGACAAAACAACTGCCAACAAATGCTTTGATAATTGCTTGATCTTCACAGAATGATTCATTCCCTTCGTTTTTGAAAATTATCTATTGATTTTCAAAAAATTATTTTGTAAAGTCCTGAAGCACCTTTGTTGCCTTATTTGCACGGGCTGTTGTTTCAGCCTTCATAGCATCAAGGGTAACATTTACCTGACTCGGATCAATGCCTGAACCCAGCATACAATACGGAGCCGCATCAACACCGTTTGCAGCGCAAACACCGTAAAGAACATTCATATGAGAAGGTCTGTTTGATGTTTTGTCTTCAAAGAACATCTTTGTAGCTTCATCGTTAATGAAAAATTCGTTTGCATTGTAGTTGTTGGGATCGGTATAGTACTTAATGAATATGCCTGCTCCCTCAGGATTCTGCGCACCCTTAGCGATGCCCCAGCCTTTTCCGCCGACGGATTTTACCGCTTTGTTATTTGCATCATAATCAGGTGCGGGAACACATGCTAAATCATTAAGTGTTACATTGGAGCTCTGAACATCCTTTTTAGTCAAGAAGGTCAGCTGCATTGCCGCTTTGCCCGATAAGATATCTTCGCTCGCACTATACCCCGCCTTAGTCCATTCAGCATATTTTGAAACAGCCTTTGTTACAAGCGGGTCGTTAAGGTTGTTTGAGAAGGAATAGGTCTTAGGATCATACTTAAATACATCGGCGCCTATGCTGGCCATAGTGTATCTGGCGTCTAAATACATGGGATTTGTGCCCTTAACCTTTGTGCTGCTGTTTTTATAAGCCTTCATAAGAGCTGTAAATGTATCCCAGTTCCAGTTGCCCGCTTTATAAAGATCGGCAGGACTGGTAACTCCCGCCTTACTAAGCAGGGTCTTATTGTAGTACAACATGTTTGTACCGGTGAAGATACAACTTGCCGCACGGATTGAATATGTCTTACCGTTTATAGTATAGAGATTATAGTAATCAGCATCCCAAATCGGGTCAGAAAGATCAACATAATCGTTGCAAGGAGCTAAAATCTGCAACGAGCCCGGGAAATCACTGTTATCGATAACAACATCAGGTCCTGTACCGGTACCAATCTTGCCTGATACGGTTTTTATATAATCGACCTGGGGAACATTCATATACTCGAAATCCATACCGGTTTCTTTCTCGAATGTTTTAATAACCGATTCAGCATAGGGCTTAATATAGTCGGTCCACATAGCGAAGGTTACCTTCTTGCCCTTTAAGGAGCTGTAGTCCCACTTGTGGTAAGAGCCGGATCCCTTTATTACGCTGGCAGTACCCTTGCTTGAAGTATCCTTGCTTGAAGTACCCTTGCTTGAAGTATCCTTGTTTGAAGTACCCTTGCTTGAAGTACCTGTTTCGGTCGAATTTGTTTCTGTACCTTCGGACTCGGTGCCGTCAGTTTCTTCGGATTCGTAAATGTATTCGATTTCATACTCTTCCGAACTTGTCTGAACATCTGTGTCCTTCTTGCATGATGCCATTGTAGCAGTTGCGACGGCAACTACGCATAACAGTGACAACAGGCGTTTTACTGATGTTTTCATTCTTATTCCTCCAATAGTTAATGATTTTTTGATTTATATGACCGTCGTGAATTTTCAGCCAGTGATTCCGACGCGATCAACACTTTCTATGAACCAATGCTGAATTATTAAATAGAATACAAGCACCGGCAATACAAATAAAACACATGCGGCCATCATCAGCGATATTGCCCGCGGGTCAAAATCGCTTATATGATACCCAAAAATACCTAAGTGTTCAGGTAAATTAAGCAGGGATACCGAAAGAGGGAGGTCCTGATTCATAAACATTGTGGACATTTGATAATCGTTCCAATGCCAGATAATTGAAAATACCGATACGGTTAAAATAACAACCGATGAAGACGGAATAATTATCTGTAAAAAGGTTCTCAAGGGTCCTGCTCCGTCAACATATGCCGCTTCTTCAAACTCACCCGGAAGACCTTTGAAGAACTGCATATATATGTATATCATTATTCCCGATCTGAGGCCCATACCGAACAACGACGGCAACCAGAATGACCACGGAGTGTTAATTATCGTGGGTCTAAGGTCAATCCCCGTCAGCTTGTTAAACAAGCCTAAAATACCGACGAAATCCAAATGAGCATAATTGATTGCAAGGGGAATTATTATCATTGCGGTTGGTATTAAAATGGTAAGGAAGAGCATCGCAGTGCATAACTTTTTTAACTTGAAGTTAAAACGGGAGAACCCATATGCTGCGACAGCGCAACTGCACACTTCAATAAGCGCCGCAACAATTTCATACTTAAGCGTTGAAGCCAGAGCCTTAAAATACTCTATAATCTCAACTATCAACAGATAGTAGGAGGTGGTCAAGCTATCCGGAATCCATATCCGGCGCGAGCTATAAAATGCCGTCTCTTGAGTAAATGATGTTAAAACCATATAAAGCAATGGATAAATAACGATGTATGAAATTGAAATTAAGAACACTAACCTTGCAACAGTAGTTGTTATGTGCAGGGCTTTCTTTTTGACCTTTGAACCTGTCAAACCTTTTTTGCCCGACACTACACTTTTAGTCATTTTAACTCACCCCCGTTATTCCCATTTCTTAAGTAAGAACTTGCTGTATAATGCCACTAATATACCCATAATCACAGCCACTATCGCAAAATACATCCACAGCATTGCAGACGATTCGTCATATATACCGCCGGACATTTTGATGTATGAGCTGCTCATCAATTCGTTTTGGTTATCAGCAAATATCTCAAGCATTGTAAAGATAGCTACAAGCAGTGTAATTCTTCCTAACTGTGGGAAGGTAATAAACCAGAACTCCTCCCATTTTGTAGCACCCTCTACCTTACTTGCTTCATAAATTGAAGCCGGTATTGACTGAAGTCCCGCAATAAATAAAATTATCTGTATTCCGCATTCCCATATCAAATCAAAGATACTGCTTACCGCAGTTTGGATATATGTAGCTATTTGCGTGGGTAGGTCAAGACTTTCCATTATGCTTTCGATTGAAAACATATTAGATGTTATTGAATCTGAAACACCAAGTGCCGTGCTCGAACTGTCTATAGTCTTAAAAACCAATTCCATAACAACGCCGGTTGCTATGATAACAGGCAGGAAAAACAATCCCCTGAAGAATACCCTGCCCTTGAACTTCTGGTTCAAAACAAGCGACAGAACTATACTGACTACCAGTATAAGCGGAAGCTTATACGCAAAGGATATAACCGAGGTTCGTAACATCTTGAGATACTCGGGGTCTCTGTCAATCAGGTATGAATAATGCTCTAAACCGACGAATTCGGTTGCAATACCGTTACCGGTCACTTGTACGGTACTTAAAGAGTACACTAAAGACTGTATAATAGGAATAAAGAAGAACAAGACAAATCCTATTAGCCACGGCAGGACAAACATAAAACCGTAGCGGCTCTTTCTTGCCTCAATTCCTTTAGTATGTTTTTTCTTCATCTGCGTCACCACAATCAATTATTTACAGTCTAAGCTATTCATCGGCAGAGGGAACGATTAAATAACCGTGCGCCGCAACTGTTCCAAAATCACCTTTATAATCATTATCGGAATAGTTGACATATACGGTAGTTCCGTTCTCAAAGACCGTTTTGCGTACATCGTTACTTATAAGAATATGTTCCTTAATAGATGTATTTTCTATAGCGCTGTAATATCCCTTAAGTTCTTTAACCTGATCAATTATATCTTGCTTAATCAAGCTGTATGTTCCTGTTGTAAAAACAGGATAATATGAATCGGCTAAAGCTGTGTCATAATTATTAAACAACGCATATGTAATGCCTGCGCCGCTCTCTACCGATTTTAGAATTGCGTCTCTTTCATCAAAGGTTAGGTTGACCGATTCACAGCCGATATCTGCCTTACCCTTAAATACCATCTGATAAAACGGAACATCTGCCGAGAAGCCATAGTTACTATTTGATGATGACGGCGTTTCAAATATAGCGTCGGAATTGCTTGCGGCATAAAAGTTTGCCGTGACAGAAGCAACCTTTTTACCTGACTCCTTAATATTTGTAAATATGCCGCTAACATCCGAACTCATTTGGCTCCTTGACGGATATTTTAAGCTATTGTAATCCGAATATGAAATATTTGAGAGTGTGTCTAACGCAACGCCTCCGATATTCCATTTTGCAGTTTTAGCAATAATCTTATCTGCACAGTCGGTTAAGGAGCTTCTGGATATAAGTGAAAATCTTGTATCGGTAATCCTCGAATTAAGCGCTTTGTCGTATATGTACTGATACTCGGTTTGTTTATCGATGGATCTTGCTGTATCACTCGATGCGAACCAGCCGTTTGCCGACTGACGCACAACATCAAAATCAAAATAAACACCGATATTATTTTCTTCACAGTAAGCGCCCAAATCATTAAGGTCGGATACCTTTCCGAGTGTTCGGCTTAAGGTATAGCCGCCGCCTATTTTGCCGATATCTATTCCCGTTTTGCCGTAACCTTTAAGCAGAACCGAAAGGGATACGCCCGTCTCCTCGTTTAATTCCTTTATTATCTCATACGCTTCTTTAACAGTCGTCGTAGCGTATAGCGCCTTGTAAGGCACTCCGAGGAACGAATTATCAATCATTGTGCCGCCGCAAATTACAAGGTTCATTGCGGAATTTTTGATTTCCGCCTCAGTGTCCTTCAGGGCTTTATCCCTGAATACCCTTGCCATACCGGAATAATTTGCATCATTTCCCTTAAGGATATAGAAATCGACCTTACAGGGGGACTCTATAACATTGTCGCTGTATTTAATCAATTCAAAGTCGCGAGTGCCGTATAGCTTTTTGCGGATTTTTACTTTGCCCCGAACCTTGAAGGTTGAGTAAACCGTTGAGCTGCCAAGAGAAGAGGAGCCGTAGATTGATTCGATTAAAGCTGAATCATCCCCGGAGCTGATAATAGCGCACAAGGCATTATTCCCTTCCTTTGCTCCGTAAACAGGAAGCTTTACTGTTTGCTCGTTGGAATTCTTCTCCCAAACAACATCTAACGGATCGGAGCCGTAAACATCCTGCGAGTACAAATTGCCTCCGCCTGAGAGATCTCTGGGATATACGAGGGCTCCCGAACCTGACGGAACAAACAAGTACGAATCCTCTGTGCCGTTCTTGAGTGCAAGGGCAAACGGAGCCAGACTTATAGAGACCGTTTTGTTATTATTCTCTCTTATCTTAGCAGGATCAACCGAAATTGAAAATCCTTCTTCAAAAAGCACATACTCGACAGGAATAGCTATTTCCACACTCTCAAAAAAGAATGTAACCCTTATGCCATTCTCTATCGCTTCGCATGTAACACTACCCGAATTAACTGCGTCGATACTTGAATAAAGAACTTGGCTTTCATTATTGTCAGAATCTGTGTACTCAACAATAATATCGGATATCTTTCGAGGATCCTGCGGCTTTGGCAAGCCGAATTCATCAAGCTCTATCTGTTCTTCGGACTTAGTCGTGCTGAAAACAGAACCGTCGCTCTTATCGTAAACCGAAACCGTCTTTTGAGTGTTATCCCAAAGCAACTGATATTTATCGTTTTCGGCCACAACGCCATCAATGTTTTCCACTTCACCGGCCGATTTATAGCTTCCCAGCTTCTGAGCGCTCTGATTACCCGAGCCACATCCGGTGAAAACAAGTGCCGCCGCAACGATGAGTGTAAATATTTTAACTATATTATTTTTTGAAGCTACCATTTTTACACCCTTTCATCAAAATGTGACAATTTCCATTGCTACGGTCGAAATAAATCCAAATAACTGCTGTAAAAGCATAACGACAAGGAATATTAAGAATATAATAATAGCCATTGCCACTACGGTAACTGCCGATGTTGCGGCGAATTTACCAAATTCGTATTCGTGAATGATCATAGTTCCCATCGCAAGCATAAATATGAAGAATATGGTCGCAACTGTGCTTATTATCGAGAGGAACGAGGCCTCTTCGGTCAAAAGAACATTTGTAAGTATTATCTGAATAACCTGATTGATTATCAAAGGAATCAAGCTGTAGCAGGTAACCGTAATTATCTCGGTTATTCTGCCGTTACCGCCCATAAGGGAGCATACGAGCCAGTTTGACACAATCCACAGAATAACAAGACCCACGCTCTTAACCAATACCCAAATCGAGTTGAAGCTCGCCGGATCGTAATATGTGAACGAGAAGCCACCGCACAGTACCTTTAATATAGCGGTCACATAGAATACTAACAATAGGACTGCGCTTATACCGACAGATGCCATCTTTTTTTCCTTAATAGTATTGAATGTATCTATCGGATGGAGCAGTACAGACATAGCCAACCGCAGTTTTGGACTTTTTATAAGCTTTATGTCCTTGCGCTTCTTGATCTTAAACAAAACAATCAGCACAGCTATCACTACTACGGCAACTATCACAATTATCCAGAAATAGTCTGTTATAAACTGAGTTCGCAGTACCTTAAAGGTTAAGGAATATGTGTCTCTGTCATAACCCTTGCGGGCATATTCTTTTGCCAAGTCGTAATTACCCGCCGCATATTCCGCACGAGCCAAGCCCGAGTAAGCTATCTGGCAGTTGCTGTCCTTTTTTATCACCTGCTGCCAAAGGTCCTTAGCGGCAGTATAGTCACCGCCTATGGTAAGCAGCTGTGCCTTGGTCATAAGCTCAAAATATTCATTATGCTTGAAAACCGTAATTGAATTTGTAAGAGCGTCAAGAACAAGCACTCTGTCGCCCTTTAGAGCCAACGCTTGGGCTTGCTTGAAGGTGCCTATTTGTTCGCCGTTATCTAATCCGCCTCCAAAGGTTGTGAGCAATCGTCCTTCACTGTCGTAAACGAAGATTCTTCCGTATTTTGAATCAAGCGCATATATAAAATCGTTTTCATCAACATCAACGCTACATAAATCCTGCTTGATTGTTGTTTTTATACGAGATGTGGTGTTCTCACCTTCGTCGGCGAAATTTCCTGTATAGGATAGAATATTGCTTCCCGTGCCTACAAACAGCTTGCGGATTTGCTCCTTTGGCGTATCAGCATTCGTTGCGCCTGTAACCGTGTATGCGAAGTCATCCTCCGTCATACACAAATCCACTATACTGTAGGGCAAAGACTTAACAGTTGCCGCCTTTTTCTCGTTGTTCGGGAAAACACGCGAAATAATGTTTCCTAAGACGGTTGAAATATTGTGTACTACATCGTTTGAACCGAAAAATTCAAGAAACTCATATGAGGGAGAAAAAAGCATCGCTCCGTAATATGAACCCTCCGTCAAAACATAGAGGTAGCCTTCCGAATCCACCGTTAATTTGAAGGGATGGTAGTAGAAATCATCCGGAACAACGGTTGATTTCGGACAGGTGATTACAGCAGTAACCTGACAGTTATTATCCATAACCAAAACCCGTTCATTTTCGGTATCGCATATGTATATTTTATTGTTTTTTACAAATATTCCCTTAGCGCCTTTAATATTTAAAGGCTCGCCGTTATAGGAAAACTCGCTTATATCCTTGATGACATTGTAATTTTCGTCAAGAATTGTAATTCTTGAAGCATTGCCGTCAAGGAGATAAATGTTTCCGTTGTCTACACAAAAATCGCTAAGCTCATCAAAAAAGGGTACGCCCAAGGTTTTAGCATCGATAACCGTTTCTGCTACAAACGCATTTTTTGAGTAGGCAGATTTTTTACTGTCCTCGCTCTCGGTATCAGTCCAATAGTTATAAGCGTCAGTAGGAATTTGAGCCGCAGAGGCTGATATCGCCGTTCCCGCAAGCATTAAGAGAGCAAGCGAACAAACCAAAAAGCGTTTTATGCGTTTAAACTTTGCTTTGTACATAATAAACACTACTCCTTAATTCCTGCGCTGCTCATAGTTTCCGTAACACCGCTTTGAGTTGCCAAATAAATAACTATCGGCGGAATCATCATTAAAACCGTCAACGCCATCGAGCTGCCTGTACGGGCAACACCGGCACTCGTAACCTGAGCCGTTATCATGGGCAAGGTTTTAACTGTTTCGGTGTAAACTGTTGTTCCGGGTAAATACGCCCACACAGCTTGGAAACCAAACAAGGTTAATGTGAGCATTGCCGGGCGTATAATAGGAATAACAATCGTCCAGAAGATTCTTAAATATGAAGCACCGTCGATTTTACCAGCCTCGATAAATGTTTCCGATACATAACCGTCCATATACTGTTTCATAAGGAATATACCCATGGTTGAAGCCATATGAGGAAGAATATATGCCCAGTAAGTATCTACAACATGAAGCTTTGTCAAGATAATATATTGCGGTAATGCCAATGTATAGCTGTTGAAAAGCAAGGCGTACTGAATAATCTTAAACATAAAATCTCTTCCGCTGTACTTACCCTTAGAGAGTGAGAACGCCGCCACAGAAGAAATCGCCACAAAGAGGAAGGTTGCGACAATGCCTACAAAAATACTGTTGAAAATATATCTGTCAATCGAAACCTCTAAGCCTGACAGCAATTCAGGTAATGCTATATAGTTTGCTATCGTCGGTCTTTTAACAAAAAACTTCGGCGGGAAGATCATAATTTCGTCAAGAGGTTTAAATGACGTAACTATTGAATATATAAGTGGCAAAAGACAGAAGATTCCTGCCAAGGTCAAGAATGAGAAATAAAACACATTACCTGCTCTTGACCTTGTAAATCTTTTACTGAACTGCTTTTTACTGGCCTTGCGAATACGAAACTTTTTTCTCTTCGTGCCTAAAGCAGGAGTAGCGGTCTGAGCCATTTTAACATTTTCCATTATTTTACACACTCCTACTTAGTAACGACCTTGAGCAGCTTTCCTACAATAGCCCTGAAGGCAACCATCATTAACAGCAGAACTACCGAAATTGCCGAAGCATAGCCCATTTCAAATCTCGTTTCTCCCACATCGGTCATATAGGATACTATCGTATCAACCGAATACTCTACCGACGGATAGCCCGCCAATGCCTGTGCAACAGCGCTTACTGAGAACGCGCCGGATATCTGCATTACAGCTGAGAAAAGCAGCATATTTGACATTGAGGGAAGGGTTATGTATCTAAGCTCCTGCCAGCGGCTCCTTATGCCGTCTATGGCGCCCGCCTCGTAAATATCGCGGCTTATGTTCTGCAAGCCCGATATACTTGAAAGGAAGGAAACGCCCATACTCTGCCATATCTGAACAATAATAACAATCCCTAATATGTATTGAGGCTCCTTCAGCCACTGAATAGGTTCGGTAATAACACCTATGGAAAGCAGTAAGTTGTTAATATAGCCGTAAGCGTCGCCGCTAAAGAGGATCTGCCAAATGAAGTAAGCGTTACCTACAAGTGACGGCGCATAGAACATGAAGGACAATGCGGTTCTGAGCCCTGTTGAGAACTCATTTACGAACCATGCCAAAACAAATGACATTAAGAAACCTATAGGTCCTACGACAACTGCAATTACGAGTGTGTTTTTAAATACAATCGGAAAAACATCGTCAGAGACGAACATACGCATATAGTTGTCAAGTCCCACAAACTTCGGGAACTGAATTGCATCGAAATTGGTGAAGCTAAGAACAATTGAGGCAATTATCGGAATTACTATCATTACCAGGAAAACGAGCATAAATGGTATAACCATTAAGATCATCGGCCATTGTTCAGCAAAAGACCACTTTCGGCTTCTCTGTTTTAAAGACTTTTGTTTCATTACCGATTTCTCCTCAATTATCTGCGAATTCAAGATACTTGCGCTCTATTTCCGCATCTGCCGACGCAGACCAGTACGCAATAGCATCTTTAGAATTTTGTTTGCCGTTAATAACCGACCAATAAGCCTGATCAACCGCACGTAATAAATAGTAGCTTCCGGGAACCTCGGGAATTTCTTTAGCGAGCTTCCACTGTTCGTTGATTATTGCAAGCTGGTCTTCAGCCCAATCCATCTTATTTAATGCCTCAATATTTGAGGTTTGGATGCGGCCCACAAGACCCTGTATGGACTCGACGCGCCTTGAATATTCAACAACAACATCAGCAGAGGTGTACCATTTAAGGAACTCCCATGCGGCATCGGGTTTTTTGGTCTTCTTTATGATAGCGCAGGCGCCGCCATCAACCGAAACTGCTCTGCTGCCGGTCTGATTATCGGCAGGGACAAGCGCCATGGAATATTTGCCCTGAATTTCAGGTGCCATTTGTACAAAGTTGAAATATGTGCTGTAGGGTGCGATACCGAGGGGCATAATACCCATTCTGAAGCGGTTATAGAAATCCGCACTCTTCTGTATCTTATAATCCGTATACATTTTAATCAAGTTGTTAAATACGGAAATTGACTTAGGAGTACTAATAGCAGTAGCAGTGCAATCGTCATTGTAGAAGGAAAGTCCCTTTTGAAGCATAAGTGTTGGGTAAAGGCCCGTACTTCCTATGCCCGCACTGGCCGCCAAAACGGAGGCGTAGGGAATGTAGACCTCCATATTGCTTCTTTGAATCGAAACCGAAGCGTCCATAAACTCTGACCAGGTCTGCGGAACCGAAAGGTTAAGCTTTTCAAGTATATCCGTTCTGTAGAACATAACATTAAAGAGCTGAGTGGTGGGGATAGCGTAGGTCTTACCTTTATAAGTGTAGGGAATATCTGCGCCGTCCTGGAAACGCTCCATAACCTCGTCGTAATCTTCAAATTCCCTCAAATCGTACAACGCATTTCTCACGCCGTAGTTAACGGGCTGTGGACGGGTCATATCAAGCATAACATCGGGAACATTATCAGATAACAGACCATTGATAAGGGTGGCGGATACGATTTTTAGGTTTACATTGATACCCGTTTTTGCGGTAAAGTCCTGCTTGATCATAGTATCAATAGCGTTAGCCTGATCGCGTCCCAAAGCTGTCCAAACCGTAATGGTCTTGTCATGCGATTCCGCATCGCTCGTATCGTAATCCGAGGAGAAGGAGGCTAAAAGGCGGAGTACCCTGTATTTAATACCTTTAAAGAAGGAGCTGTCATCGTCAAAATCGGACTCCGCAGGCATTACCGCCACATAGTCAAGGGCTAAGGGCATATTCTTCATATCCTGAAGCCAGGTGCTTATCGAGCTGTAGTTTGAATAGAAGGTAGAAACATACTGATGAGCGCCATAGGGGGCCTTAATCATTTTGTCAATGATAAGAATCATCTTATCGAGCGCCGCCGACAGTTCGTTTGTGCTGCCGCCGTTATCGGCAACTATATCGTCGCTAAGCTTTTTAAGAGCGTTGCGGTTGTCGGTCAAGGTCTCCTCTAAATCAGGTATCTGTATAAAAAGGTCGTAATCTCGGTTGATATCCGGCGAAGTGCCTGTAATCTTAATTATATTAAGATAAACCGAGTTAAGGCTTTCGCATATCTCGCCCAATCGCTTGTAATAATCGGAAGTGTTAGAGCCCAAGGTGGCCTCTAAGGTGAGGGTATGCTCACCTTTTGTAAGCCAAACAAGATAAGGCTCGTCATCCTCCCCAAGCTCATAGGTTTGCCAGCCTGTGGTGTAATCGAACTTAAGGTTGCGGGCCTCCGAGAAGGGAGTTTTTTCGTCAATCATCAAATGCCTGTAGGAAGCACGGTTAATGCTGTCGCTCTGCTTGTAGTGGAAAACGAATTTATAAAGTCCGTCCTTTTCGGCATTAAAGGTCCAAGAAATCTGCTCTCCCGAGGTCTGCCAAGAGGTGCCGCCCATATAGTTAAGCATAATTGACTTGGGGTTAGAGGGCATAACCGCATAATTAAGGGTGTCCGATTTAGGGATTAAAGCGAAGGAGGTTTTGTTTACAGACTCTTCCGCCTGCAAAACCACCGGCTTGGCATCAATCTTTGAATCGGTGTCATAATTTTTTATGTATTCCTTATAGGAAGGCTCATTTTCTGCGGGAGAAAGCTTCACCTCACCCAGCTTAACGCCGTCACCGATTGCCATAATGGAAACGGTGTGGGTACCGGCGGAGAGGAAAAACTCATAGGGTTTAATTTCAACGCCGGTATCGTCGTATGCGGGATATGTAAAATAGCCTTCTGCCATAACCTGCTTGGGGCTTAACTGATTTCCCTTTTTGTCAACCTCAAAATCGTTGGTTTCGTTGTTCCAAGCCGTCGGGAAGGATAAGCTTTGCGCCTCTTCAAAGGGATATTTGCCGTCAAGCATTATGCCGATATTAAGCTCTGACTTATTATCGGTAAGGGCTGCATATGATAAGTAAATATTGTAAACAGAGTCGGAAGGAACATTGAATTTATACTCGACCGTTTTATCGGCATTAAGGGTTATCGATCCGTCGTTTTCGGTGGTAACCGCACTGTCGTTACATAACGAAAAATCCGAACCCTTTACTTTCAAATCATCGCCCGCCGAAGTAACGGAGGTGCTACCGCTTTTGTATTCGGAATAGTTGGCAGGTGCAGCGGTGACGCCGACCTGAGCCGCAATACAAACAGCGACAAGCGCCGACAGTATGAACTGTACTTTTCGTTTGATATCCATATGTTCCTCCATTAAAAATTAGTCAAATATCTTCTTCCTGTCTTCGGGAATTGTGTCAGCGGTCAGGAAGCCGTTGGCAGCTTGGTTAGGATCCTGATAGAGTCTGATCCAATCAATTTGAGTTTCAGCCGGATATTCGCTGTAGGGCGAACCGCCGTTGTAGGACATATCGCCGCTGGTTGATTTGGTAATAAGGCCGTTG
>CAJGCQ010000025.1 GCA_904501875.1 Clostridiaceae bacterium
AACCGCAAAGCGGAGCATTGTATATCATCATTGCGAAAGATTTTTGATACAGACCTGAAGGTGTGATGAGATACAACGATAGCGCCGATATCGTTGATGATATACCATTGCTTTCAGAATGGATAAAAAACACTCAAGTCATTTGACTTGAGTGTTTTTTATCGGGAGCCGGATTTGAACCAATATCGCGCGGCTTTGCCGCTTGACCTCTTGCGGTACCCGACATTGCGCTCGCTTGGAGCGCGGCGCACTTGTCGACCGCTGCGCTTCGTTTTGCTCGCTTCATCACCCACAGGGCGCGCTCGGTATCAAAGCAAGTTATTCGCCCTTCGGGCTCATAACCCCACGGTCACTTATCCAAATTCAAACTCTATAATAAAAAATTCAAGCATCACAAATGTGATGCTTGAATTTTTGGTTGCGGAGGCTAGAGAATATATCAATATGATTTAAATTAAATCTAAAGCCCCCTCCTCTTGCGGTGCCCGACATTGCGCTCGCTTGGAGCGCGGCGCACTTGTCGACCGCTACGCTTCCTTTCGCTCCCTTCATCCGCCACCGGCGGCGGTCGCGACGTCACCCAACGAGCCACGCTCGCCGTGCTCATAACCCGAAAGCGCCAATTAAAATCTTTCTTTCATAATTAAAAATGAAAACAGCCACCAAACGGTGACTGTTTTCGTTTTTGGTTGCGGAGGCTGGACTTGAACCAACGACCTTCGGGTTATGAGCCCGACGAGCTACCAGCTGCTCCACTCCGCGATATTAAATTTACCTCTCTTGCTATATTATTATACACCAAGACACTGAATAATGCAACCCTTTTTTAAAAAAATGCAGATATTTTTTTAAAGGGCAAAATATCCGCCGCATTTTGCTGCGGCGGATAAAAAGCTTTTAAAACTTAAGCGCCGAATTTAGCAACATTGAGCTTGATTCCGGGGCCCATAGTTGTAGCTACAACGCAGGACTTAATATACTGTCCCTTTGTTGCGGCAGGCTTAGCCTTAACGATAGCTCCCATAAGAGCGTCGAGATTTTCTTTGAGCTTTTCAGGGCCAAAAGAAACCTTGCCAATGGGGCAGTGAATGATATTGGTCTTGTCGAGACGGTACTCAATCTTACCTGCCTTAGCCTCGGTAACAGCCTTGGCAACATCAGGTGTAACAGTACCTGCCTTCGGGGTCGGCATAAGACCGCGGGGGCCTAAAACCTTACCGAGACGGCCTACAACGCCCATCATATCAGGTGTTGCGATAACAACATCAAAATCAAGCCAGTTTTCATTCTGAATCTTAGCTACGAGCTCCTCAGCACCAACATAGTCAGCGCCTGCCTCTTTAGCAGCGTCAGCCTTGTCGCCCTTAGCGAAAACAAGGGCTCTTACGGTTTTACCTGTTCCGTTCGGAAGAACAACCGCACCTCTAACCTGCTGGTCAGCGTGGCGTGAGTCAACACCGAGACGAACATGGATTTCAACCGTTTCATCAAATTTTGCGGTTCCGGTTTTAACTGCTACCGCAACAGCCTCGTCTACATCGTAAAACTTACCTGTTTCGATAAGCTTTGCGCTGTCATTATACTTTTTACCGTGTTTCATTGTTTACCTCCCAATAAGTGGTTAAATCGGAATTTTCCTCCCACAAGAGAGAATTAATCGACTACTTCAACGCCCATGCTGCGAGCAGTACCGGCTATCATACTCATAGCGGTCTCAACGCTTGCTGCATTAAGGTCGGGCATCTTGGTTTCAGCGATTTTCTTTATTTGCTCTCTGGTGATCTTGGCAACCTTTGTTTTGTTAGGTGTGCCGGAAGCACTCTCAATACCGCAAGCCTTCTTAATAAGAACGGCTGCCGGCGGAGTCTTTGTGATGAAGCTGAAGGAGCGGTCTGCATAAACGGTAATTACTACCGGAATAATAAGACCCACATCGTTCTTCGTTCTCTCGTTAAACTCCTTTGTGAACGCCATGATGTTGACGCCGTGCTGACCGAGAGCAGGGCCTACCGGGGGAGCCGGTGTAGCCTTACCTGCAGGGATCTGCAGCTTGATGTAACCTGTGATTTTCTGAGCCATTTATTTGCACCTCCATTATTCGTGGTAACAGCGCCTTTTGAGCGCCTGGCGGAACGGTCATATTCCGCTCCTCCCACCGTGGCACTAAACCCGTGCCGGGGTAGTCATTGGAGAGTCAGACACGATAAGGTTTCGCTCACCGCCTTTTACGGCTTTGCGTTCATTTTTAAAATACATTAGTATTCCTGCAAATTCACGCTTCGCCGAATAAAAAACTCGGTGGCAGAAACTCGGTACGACCTGCCAATGAAAAATTTTGGTTGTCAGGCTTGTCGGGTTCGACTCTCCAATGACCAACCGCCCGTTTTCAGGGTGTTAATAAGCATTTCTGCGTATTAATGAATTAATCGTCCAAAGAGATTTGGTCAAGCTCGAACTCAACCGGAGTCTCTCTTCCGAACATAGAAAGCGCCACGCAAACGCTGTTATTAGCGGTATCAACCGTTTTAACCACGCCTGTATAGCCCTCAAGCGGACCGCTGATAATTTTAACATTATCGCCCGCAGAGTAGCCGACTTCAACGCTGTGCTTTTCAACGCCTAAGGCGACAACCTCTTCTTCAGTAAGGGGAACCGGCTTAGAGGCAGGTCCCACAAAGCCCGTACAGCCGCGAATGTTTCTCACAACATACCAGCTGTCGTCGGTAACTATCATTTTAATGAGAACATAACCGGGGAAAATCTTGCGCTCAACTTCACGCTTTTTGTCTTCCTTAACCTCGGTAACGGTCTCTGTAGGAATTTTTATTTCCTGAATCAAATCCTGCATACCGCGGCTTTCAACCATAGTTGCAAGATCGCTCGCCACCTTGTTTTCATATCCCGAATAGGTATGAACAACATACCACTTAGCTTCTTTTGTATCAGACATGACTTACCTCCGACCTCTTAAGCGCCTAAAATCAGCTCAAGCAGGCGGCCGAGACCGAAATCAATTAGCCAAATCAAAACGCCGATTATAAGGCACATAATGAGCACTATAACAGTGTTCTTAAGAACATCCTTCCAACCGGGCCATACGATTTTCTTAACCTCGCTCTTGTAGTCACGGAAAAAGCGCACAATACGCTTCGGAATAGTGAGCTTTGAGCCATTTGACGCCTTAACCTCAATGTAATCGTCAACAAGCAGATAAGCTATAGCCGCCGCAGTAAAGGCGAACAGTGCAATTGCTGTGATGATCACAAATGGGGCATAGTTTATAGCCGAAACATCAGGCAGAGGACGCTTATCAACGAACTTGTAAGGATTGCTAAGTGCGATAACAAGCATATAAACCGCATCAATTATTCCCACAAAGGGTGCGGCATAGCGAAGCTTTTTCGACTTAAAGGAAACAACGCCGAAAACCGCTGAAAGGACTGTTAAGATAAAGCAGAAAAGAATATCCGAGGATTTTGCCATATTATATTCTATTCCCGCTACAGTAACCTTTCCGCCGAAGCCTAACTGTGCACCAACGAGGTTTACCTCGTTTACACCGCTTGTTACGGCAGCAAAGTGTGTGAAGAAGAGTACAAGGGATGCGACACCAAATACAATCGCCAAAACTTGGCAGATTCTGTTTACAGTTTTCATCCAAACTTCCCCCTTACTTCGTCTCTTTGTGCAGGGTGTGTTTTCTGCAGAACCTGCAATACTTGTTCATTTCAAGCCTATCAGGATCGTTCTTCTTGTTTTTCATTGTGTTGTAGTTGCGTTGCTTACATTCTGTGCAAGCAAGTGTGATTTTAACTCTCATAACGGCACCTCCCGCTTTACGGAAATATTTTTTGCTTTTACTTTAACGCCGAATAAACGACGCCGTAAAAGTAAACGCCTCCCTCGGTTTGAGGAAAACCGCCGTACCGCCGGCAAATTCGCCTGACGGAAAGCACATTACGGCGCTTTAATCACCCAACCGGTTCTTACGCAAAAAAAAAGAACCTTTTAGAGGTGATAACATTATAGCACATATCACCTCTAAGGTCAAGCATTTTTTATGTTTTTTCTATTTATGGTAAGCACCGCCCGAACAAATCTTAAAAGCACGGTAAATCTGTTCAAGAAGTATTACACGGAAAAGCTGATGCGGGAAGGTCATTTTTGAAAAGGAAAGCCTTAAATCGGCGCGGCGTTTTATAATATCGGCAAGCCCGCAGGAGCTTCCTATTATAAAGGTTATACCCCGACCGATATTCATTTCCTCCTCTAAGACACCCGAAAATTCCTCGCTTGAAAGCTGTTTTCCCTCAATACAGAGTGAAACAACATAGTCCCCCGCAGGGATTTTTTTTGCAATAAGCTCCGCCTCACGCTCAAGAGCCGAATTTATTTCGGCACAAGAGGGATTTTCCGCCAGCCTTACGGGGTCAAGCTCTATAATCTTAAGGTTGCAGTAAGGGCTAAGCCGCTTAATATACTCCGCCGCCGCATCCTTTAAATACTTTTCCTTAAGTGAAGCCAAAGCAATAACGGTTATCTTAATCATATTACGCTCACCCTATTTTCTGTCGGCTTTGCAACGCTTAAAAGAAAGTCCCTGCCGTTTTTAGCCCCAATGTCAGCCAGTGCCGACTCGGCAGAAGAAAGAGCGAGCAAGGGCGTGTTGTTTTTTTGGCTTAAATGTCCTAAAATAAAACGCTTTGTACCCGAGTTTAAAAGTCCCGCAAGCTCTGCGGCACAGGCGTTATTTGAAATGTGCCCCTTTTCGGACATTATACGCATTTTAAGCTCCGGCGGATAGGGTCCCTTATTCAGCATCTCCACATCGTGATTCGATTCAATTAAAACCGCATCACTCCCTGATATTGCACATCTTACGCCCTCGGTGACAACCCCTAAATCGGTGCAGACGGAAATTTTCTTTCCGTCAGGCATTAAAAAGGTGTATCCGCTTGAACCCTCGCAGTCATGGCTTGTCTCAAAGCGGGAAATTATCGTCCCGTTATATTCAAAGGGTGTTTCCCCTTCTATAACCTCGGTCTTTGCGCCTACGGGTAGCCTGTCGGCAGTAATAAGCGCTTCAAGAGTCTTTTCCGATGCTACAACCGTAAGTCCTGTTTTATTTAGCAAAGGTTTTAAGCCCTTAATATGGTCGAAATGCTCGTGGGTGATGAATATTGCAGAAATTTCCGTTAGGGCTCCTCCCGCCCTTTCAAGGGCTGCGGTAAGCGAACGCAGAGATACGCCTGCGTCAACCAAAAAAGAGCCGTTAGCCCCCGCAATATATGTACTATTGCCTGTCGAACCGCTAAAAAGCGGACATATTCTTGACATTTCTTTTCTCCCAACAAAAACGGATCGGCAAAGACCGACCCGCAAAATTCAATAATTTTATGCCTGTTTGAGCGCGACCGTATTATCAAAAACGGGGACCCTTTTTATATCAGCCCCGAGAGCTGAGAATTTCTCTACAACATCCTCATAACCACGGTCGATATGGTCTATTTCCTCAATCTCGGTAATGCCTTCAGCTGCAAGTCCCGCAATTATCATGGCCGCACCAGCCCTTAAATCGACAGCACGCACAGGAGCGGCATTAAGCGCCTTGACACCTGTTATAACCGCCATTTTACCATCTACCTGAATATCGGCTCCCATAAGGGTTAATTGGTCAACATATCTAAATCGGCTGTCCCAAACCCCCTCGGTCACAATACTTGTGCCGTCAGCAAGGCTTAATACGGTTGCCATTTGAGGCTGCATATCGGTAGGAAAGCCGGGGTGCGGCATTGTCTTAACATTGCATTTATGGGGTCTGCCGGTCATTTGCACACGGACCGCTTCATCATACTCAGTGATTTTAGCACCCGCTTCCACAAGCTTTGCTATAATCGATTCGAGATGTTTAGGTGTTACATTGGTAACTAAAACATCACCCCTTGCGGCCACCACCGCCGCCATATAGGTGCCCGCCTCAATCTGGTCGGGAATAATGCTGTAGGATGTGCCAGAAAGGTAACTGACACCGTGAATCTTAATAACGCCGGTACCCGCACCCATAATGTTAGCGCCCATCGAGTTTAGGAAGTTTGCAAGGTCCACTATGTGGGGCTCTCTTGCAGCGTTTTCAATTACGGTAAGACCCGACGCCTTAACTGCGGCAAGCATAATATTAATTGTAGCACCTACCGACACCACGTCAAGATATATAGAGCAACCGGTGAGCTTTTTTGCCTTAGCATCCACCATGCCATTTTCTATGGTCATTTTAGCGCCCAAGGCCTCAAAGCCCTTAATGTGCTGGTCGATAGGGCGAACACCGAAGTTACAGCCACCGGGGGGCGCCACCCTAGCCTTATTCATTCTTCCGAGCAGTGCACCCAAGAAATAGCTGGAAGCACGCATACCCTCCGCCATCTTCTTTGAAACGACAAAGGAATTGACATGCCTTGGGTCAATTTCCACCGTGGACTTATTTACCAGCTTTATCTGTGCGCCCAATACTTGCATTGCCTTAAGAATGGTCGCAACATCGGATATATTAGGAAGATTTTCAATTACGCAGGGCCCGTCGGACAGCAGAACAGCCGGAAGAATGGCAACAGCGGCGTTTTTCGCACCGCTTATGCGGACCTCTCCCTTAAGAGGCTTGCCGCCGTTTATTACGAATTTATCCAAATAAGGCACTCCCCGTCAAAAATAATCATTAACTGTTGTTATTAGTTTAACCCACACCTAAAGTATTATAAACGCATTTTGGCATTTTGTCAATTTGTATTTATATAATAAACGGTTTTTGCGAAATATTTTTACAAAACAACGAACACGAAAAGTTGAATTTGTGGTCTTTCCGTGTTCGCCGTTAATTTAGTTAATTTTGCCGTAAAGGGGCATATCGCTGTCCCGCTTAGGCTCCCTTGCAGGTGCGTCCTCTGCGGGTTTTTGGGGAGTGCGTTTGCGTGAATATCCGTCCCGCCTGCCGTTTTC
Organism: Clostridiaceae bacterium; assembly: GCA_904501875.1. GTDB lineage: Bacteria > Bacillota > Clostridia > Oscillospirales > Acutalibacteraceae > UBA737. The sequence continues at coordinate 6,991 of CAJGCQ010000025.1, forward strand.
TCTTCTCGGGGGACGAATATCTCCGCCCTCCACTGCGATTACAACCCGCCTTGAAGCGCCTTCGCCAAAGGAGTTTGAAACAACCCCGTCAATTTCCTGGACCGCTGTGTGAATAATTCTGCGCTCGTAAGGGTTCATAGGCTCAAGACTACGGCTTTTACCGGTTTTAAGCACCTGTGCGGATACACGCTTTGCAAGGTTTTTAAGCGCCTCTTCCCGTTTTTCACGGTAATTGCCTATATTAATTGCAACCTTATAATAGCCGCCGCCGTTATTTGCGGCAAGACCTGTAAGGTACTGTATTGAATCAAGGGTTTCGCCCCTATGGCCTATAACAGTGCCGAGACCCTCGCCGTCAAGCCCAATAAGTGCGGCGTTTTCCTTTTCGGCTACCTTGATTTTAATCTCGGTACAGCCAAGGCCTGTTAGTATTGTATTAAGATACGCAACCGCCTTGCCCGCCCTTGAATCGGCAGGAATTTCCGATGCGTCCTTCGCCTCGCCGTAACCGTCGTGTATATCATACTTTTTCGGCTGTGCTGAGGACTCCTCGGGCTTACTCTGGGGTTTCGGGGTTTCGGTTTTCTGCACCGCAGGCTTATTTTCCTTCTTTTGAGCCTTAGGTGCGGATTTCTTATGTGCCTTAGGCTTTTTTTCGTCGGGGAGCTCAATAAATACCCTGACTTCCGCCTGACGGCCGCCGAAAAGGCCTAAAGTTTTCTTTTTTGGGGTTGAAATTACTTCAAACTGTATATCTGCTTCCTCGGAAGCGTTAAGCTCTGCGATTGCCTTTTCCTTTGCCTCGGCTATTGTGCCGCCGAAGCCTCTTGCTTCTTTAATCAAGAGATAACCTCCTTATCTTCGCTTATTCGGCATTTTCGCCGTTAAGCTTTGCCTGACTGATTTTTTTAATTTGAGTTTCCTCAAAGTCACATTCCTTATTTAATTCCTTAAGTCTCTCCCTGGAGAGCATTTTGTGGGGGCCGCAGAGCTGCTGAACAGCAAGCTGAATAAGGCCGCCTATAAGGGAAGAACATGCCCAGTAGAAGGTAACGCCGCCCGGCAGAGAAAATCCGATAAACAGCGATATTAAGGGCATTGTAAGCATCATACCCATCATATTGGGCGCATCGGGATTAATCTTCTTTTGCATCATGGTAGAAAGCACGCTTGTGAGCATCTGCGCTAAAAATGCAATTATAGGCATTGCCCAGATAGGCTTAATATCATGGAAAATATCGAAGGAAAATTTCGGGGTCTGGGTCAAGTCGATTCCGAAGAAATCGAAGTTTAAGGTGTTAAGCTTATCCGCAATTTCGGGAACACTAAGGCTTCCGTTGCGTACCGCCTCAATAATCTGAAGCTCGCTTCTTGCATTAGAAGCAAGGCCCAGCTGATTTGCCGCATCGGAAATTGTCGCCGAATCAATATGAAGAAGGTAGGTAAGCGGTGACATAATGAGCCAGTAAATGCTCATCATAACCACAAGACGGATAATCATAGGTAGACAGCCGCCCGACATAGAGACATTTTCCTCTTGATAAAGCTGCTGCATAGCCGCGCTGTATTTCTGCTTATCGTCACCGTAGCGCTTTTTAAGCTCGTCAAGCTTGGGTTTAATCCTCGTCTGCTGAACAGAGGATTTCTGGCTTTTGATGGTAAGCGGTATAAAGGCCAAGTTTGCCAAAAGGGTGAAAACAAAAACAGATGCGGCGAAATTACCGCCGAAAATTCCTGCTAAAAATTCCAACACCCAGCCTAAAGGTATATTGATAATGTTAAATAATGTTTGCATTTATGCACCGTCCATTCGCACCGTATTGTACGGCAACGGTTATTTTTTAATTTATTTTTTGAGTTTTGCCCTGCTTTTTTCGGGAACGGGGTCATAACCGCCCTTGCAGAGCGGATTGCACCTTAAAATTCTCCAAATACTCAGCGCCGTTCCCACTATTGCCCCTCTTTTTTGTATCGCCTCGATCGCATAAGCAGAGCAGGTGGGAGTAAATCGGCAACAGGAAATCTTGCGAGGCGAGATATTTTTTTGATAAAATTTAATTAGGCTTATTAAGATCCTGCTCATCTTCCCTAATTTCGCTCCATATGCCCGCCGACCTTAAAAGCGACTTTATAGTTGCCGCAGCGGCGGTGCTTTTAATGTCAAGAATCCTCGTTCTTGCAACTATTACAAAATCGTACCCCGAGGGAATATTCGGCAAACAAACCCTAAATGCGGCGGTGATAACCCGCTTCGCACGGTTGCGCTTTACCGCACAACCCAGCTTCTTCCCCGCTGTTATGCCAAGCCTTACTCCCCTGCGGGTTTTGACCGCATAAATAACAAAGTAAGGGGAAACAAGAGCTTTTCCTTTTTTATAAGCACGGCGGAAGCTGTAATTCTCTTTCAGTTTAATCATACTATTCATATTATACTATTCATAGGCTTAATAAAAGGAAAAGCCACATTGAAGTGGCTTTAGTATGTCAACTGCTTTCTGCCCTTTGCTCTGCGACGTGCGAGCACCTTGCGGCCGTTAGAGGTTGCCATTCTCTTTAAAAAGCCATGCTCCTTTTTTCTATGAAGCTTCTTAGGCTGATATGTCCTTTTCATTTACGAACCCTCCTTATTAAACACTTTGCGGTTATTTGGACTGATATTAAGTCCCGAGATAATTAAAGTCATAACCTATCGATTTTAAATTATAACCCAAATTCTATGCATATGTCAATAAAAATATTTTTAAATACGCAAATTTGATAACTTTTTTTATACTCTGCTGTATAAAATTTCGGCCTTGCCCGAGATTTTAACCTCGAAATCGGCGGGGATAAAGATACTTCCGCCTTTTTTTGCGGAAATGCTGCCGCCGTTCCACCGGAGATTAAGCTCGCCGTCCAAGACAAGAAGTGAAATAAAGCTGTCGCCTAAAGAAAGCTCGGTTGTCCCGTCAAGGGCCCAGAGCTCAGCGGTGAACAAATTGCAGGAAGCAAGCTTTCTTACCGTTCCGTATTTTTCCTGCCTTATTTCGCCCACATTGCCGTAAGGAACTTGGGGCTCTGTACGGCTTGTAACCTCAAGAGCCTTTTCAATATGTAAAGGACGGGGCTTGCCGTCAGCGCCCAGTCTGCCGTAATCCGAAACTCGGTAGGTGGTGTTTGAGTTCTGCTGAACCTCGGCTATCAGTATCCCTGCTCCTATTGCGTGGAGCGTGCCCGCCGATATAAAGAAAACATCACCCTTATGAACTGGAACATAGTTGCAGATTTCGGGAAGAGTGTTATCCTTAATTCTCTGTTCAAGCTCCTCCTTTGAAACCTCATGGTTAAAGCCGTAAATAAGCTCGGAACCCTCGTCGCAGTCAACAACATACCACATCTCGGTCTTGCCGAACTCACCCTCGTTTTTAAGGGCGTACTCATCATCGGGATGGACCTGAACCGAAAGACGGTCCTTAGCATCGATAAGCTTTATTAAAAGGGGGAAATACGGAAATTCAGCCGCCTTTTTGCCGACAGCCTTATCCCCCCAAAGCTCGATAACCTCGGAAAGCGTTTTGCCTGCAAGGTCGCCGTTTATTACAGTATCTGCCCCGTCCTTATGACAGGAAAGCACCCAAGCCTCGGCAGCTATGTCCTTATCGGTCTCATATTTATATTCGGTTTTAAGTCTTGTTCCGCCCCAAAGATAGTCCTTTACGGCGGGTTTTAATAATAACGGATACATATATTTTTGCTCCTTTTGAAAAATAAATTCTTATTGACAGCACAGTTTCAGCGTGCTACTATATGAAAAAAGGAAGGGTGAATATTTATGAAATGCGAAATTTTACATTTAAAGGATTACTACCCGTTTTTAGGAGAGGATAACTGTGACCCGACAGTTGAAATGTATCTTCCCTTTAATTTGACCGAAATGGGCCGCGAGAACGACAAAAGGCCCTGTATGATAGTCTGCCCGGGCGGCGCATACGCTTTTTGTTCCCAGCGGGAGGCAGAGCCTATAGCTTTGCAGTTCCTGCCCCAGGGCTACAATGTTTTTACTATCACATATTCGGTTAACCCCCACCGTTTCCCCACCCAGCTTCGTGAGGTTGCGGCGTTAATGGAGCTTATATACAAAAATGCGGACGCTTGGAACTGCGACACCGAAAAAATCGCAATCATCGGCTTTTCCGCCGGCGGTCACCTTGCCGCCCATTATTCCACAATGTTCGACTGTAAGGAAGTAAGGAAGGTTTTCCCCGAAAGCAAGTCGGTAAATGCCTCTGTGCTTTGCTATCCCGTAATCACAGCCGACCCTTCACACGCAGAGATGGGAAGTATTCACAATCTGGTTGGAAAAACCGATATTTCCCCCGAAGAAACAGAGTATTTTTCCTGCGATAAGAATGTTAAGGACACCACTCCCCCCGCCTTTATATGGCACACCGCAGAGGACGGTTTAGTACCCGTTATGAACAGTATGCTTTATGCCGAAGCATTGAGCGCACACAAGGTTCCCTTTGAGCTTCACATTTATCCTTACGGTGCCCACGGTCTTTCAACAGGCGATGCGCAAACCAACGGCGATATGAACGAAAAAATCGAGCATATGGGCAACTGGCTTACAAGCCTTGAAAAATGGCTTAAATTAATCGGTTTCACAAGAAGCTAAAGTATATCCTTTAACTCTTTAAGGGAAGAGATTTCATATTTTGAAGAATATTTTGCAGTAAGACATGCGGGGTTGTACCAACAGGTATCAATTCCCGCATTTTTTCCGCCTAAAATATCCGAGCTTTGAGAGTCCCCTATAATAAGGATTTTCCGTCTTTCCTTTTCGGGAATATTTGAAATAATATAGTCGAAATACTCCTTTTCGGGCTTTTGATAGCCGGAGTCCTCAGAGACAAAAACCCTGTCAAAATAAGGCGCTAAGCCCGAGCCGTCTATGCGGCGGTACTGGGTGGTGGAAAGTCCGTTTGTTGTGGCGTAAAGCTTATAGCCCCTATCTCTCAAATAATCGAGAACATCAAACGCTCCGTCAACAGTAAAATATCCTTCCGAAAGACCCCTGCCGTACTCAGCCGAGAGTGCGGCGGGGTCTCCTTTACAGCCGAAAACCTCTAAAAGCCTTTTAAAACGACCTGTGAAAATCTCACTTTTAGGTATTTCACCCCGTTCAAAGCTTTCCCAAAAGCCTTTGTTTATCCTTGAATAGGTTAGTACCGCCTCATCGTCAAAGGGCATAGAGTTGTTTTTAAGCACCTTTCTTATAGCATGAGCCTCTGCCTTCTTAAAATCAAGCAGGGTATCGTCAAGGTCAAGAAACAAGGAAGTATATCTTATCACAGCGTTTTTACAAGCTCCTTAAGGTAGCTTTTCAGCTCTTCCTTAATTTCGGGGTGATTTAGTCCTACCTCTATATTCGCTCTAAGCATACCGAATTTATTGCCCATATCATAGCGTATACCGCTGAAATCAACACCTACCATACCGTATTCCACCGCAAGCTCCCGCATAGCGTCGGTAAGCTGAAGCTCTCCGCCCACGCCTAAGGGGGTGCGCTCTAAGATACTGAAAATCTCGCTGTCCAGCACACAGCGGCCTAAGACAGAGTAATTGGAAAATTTCTTGTCAAGGCTGGGCTTTTCAATCATATCACTGACTGCGAAATTTTTATCGTCAATTCTTTCGGTTTTTAATGAACAATATTTAACAACAAGCTCATCGGGGACTTCCTTTATGCCCACAACGCTTTTGCCATATTTTTCGTAAGCCTCGCAAAGCTCGCCTATAGCGGGGATTTCACCCACTATAACATCATCGCCGTAAAGGACGGCAAAGGGCTCGTCCCCCACAAATTCCTTTGCACGAAGCACCGCATCGCCAAGACCTTTGGTTTCC
>CAJGCQ010000026.1 GCA_904501875.1 Clostridiaceae bacterium
AATGGCTGTAGGCGACCCTGATTTAGTAAAGGAACTCGAAAGCATTAAAGACAATGCGGAAGCGATTTCCGACGCTTTTTATAAGGATCTTGAATTCGGCACGGGAGGTCTTCGAGGCGTTATCGGCGCAGGAACAAACCGTATGAACATATATACTGTAGGCAAGGCATCCCAAGGTCTGGCGGCATATGTTAATTCGGTATCCGAAAAGGGCAGTATAGCCATTGCGTATGACAGCCGCATTAAAAGCGACCTTTTTGCAAAAACCGCCGCCTCTATTTTTGCGGCAAACGGTATTAAGGTTTATATTTATAAGGAGCTTATGCCCACTCCTATGCTCTCCTTTGCGGTAAGAAGACTTAAGTGTGATGCGGGTGTAGTTGTAACCGCAAGCCATAACCCCGCTAAATACAACGGTTACAAGGCCTACGGACCCGACGGCTGCCAGTTAGGTCTTGAAGCGGCTGATTATGTCCTTTCCATAATGAATAAGGTTGATATTTTCGACGATGTTAAGACCCTCGATTTTAATACCGCAGTAGCCGAGGGCAAAATCGAGTATATCGGCGAGGATATTATTGAGGAATATTTAAACTGCGTGCTTGCCTGCAGAGTAGCACCCGAGGCGGATGTTAAATCCTTGAATGTAATTTACTCCCCGCTCCACGGTAGCGGTAATAAACCTGTCAGAAGCATTTTAAAGAAAATCGGTGTTACTAATGTAACGGTAGTGCCCGAGCAGGAACTGCCTGACGGCAATTTTCCCACCGCCCCTTATCCGAACCCCGAAATCCGCCAAGCCTTCGAGTGTGCTTTAAAGCTTGCAAACGAGATTAAGCCCGAATTACTGCTTGCCACCGACCCCGACTGTGACCGAGTGGGAATAGCGGTGCGTGACGGGGAGGAATATAAGCTCCTGTCTGGCAACGATGTGGGCGCTTTACTGCTGGATTTCGTGCTTGCAAGAAGAATCGAAAATGGCACATTACCCAAAAATCCGCTTGCAGTTAAAACAATAGTTACAACCGAGCTTTGCCGCAAAATCGCCGAAAACTACGGCTGTGAGCTTGTCGATGTGCTTACCGGATTTAAGTTTATAGGCGAGCAGATAACAATGCTTGAAGCAAAGGGTGAGGAGAACCGCTTTGTCTTCGGCTTTGAGGAAAGCTACGGCTATTTAGGCGGCACATATGTACGGGATAAGGACGCTGTTATTGCCTCAATGCTTATCTGCGAAATGGTAGCTTACTATAAGGCGCAGGGCAAAAATCTTATCGAGGTACTTGACGGTCTCTACAAGAAGTACTGCTATTACATCTGCGCTCAAAAGAGCTTTACTTGCGAGGGTGAAAGCGGTATGAAGCAGATTAAGGGTATAATGGAATCACTGAGAACAGATACCCCTAAAGAAATAAACGGTTCTAAGGTTGTTAAGTTCGATGATTACGAGACATCCGTAAGTCGTGACCTTAAAAACGGAAATGAAACAAAAATCACCCTTCCCCGCTCCAATGTGCTTTGCTTCTATATGGAGGACGGATGCTCCTTAATGGTTCGCCCTTCGGGTACAGAGCCTAAAATTAAGCTTTACATCGGTGCAGTGGGTAAAACCTATTCCGAGGCGGAGGCTAATCTTGGCGGTCTTACCGACATCGGCACAAAGCTCTTAGGGTTTTAAATACAGATAAATTCAGGCGGGCTTCTCAAAACAGAGAGGCCCGCTTTGTTGTAATTAAATTACTTTTTATTGTAATACTATAAAAAATGTGTTATGATTTGGCTAAAAGGAATGATAAAACTATGAGTGAAAATATATACGACATTATTATAATAGGAGGCGGTTGTGCGGGGCTTACGGCTTCTGTTTACGCCCGCAGGGCGGGGAAGACCGTGCTTTTGCTCGAAAACAACAGCTTCGGCGGGCAGATTTCCCTTTCGGACGGGGTGGAAAATTTCCCCGGATTTATGAATATAAGCGGTGCGGAGTTGTCTGACAGACTGCACGCTCAGGCGGCGTCCTTAGGCACGGAAACCGTTTTTGATACAGCAATAGGAATTAAAGAAAGCGGAGCATATAAAATCGTTACCGCCGAATATGGAGAGTATAAAGGCCGGGCAATTATTATTGCAGGCGGACTAAGACACAGAAAGACGGGTCTTGCAGAAGAAGATAGGTTTATCGGAAAGGGCGTATCCTACTGTGCGGTATGTGACGGTGCGTTTTATAAAAATAAAGGGGTTGCGGTTTTAGGCGGGGGCAACACCGCTATCGGTGATGCTGCTTTTCTTGCGGATATATGTGAAAGCGTGACCGTAATCCACCGAAGAAGCGAATTTCGTGCCGATAAAAGCACGGTTTTACGGCTTAAAGAGAAAAGCAATATCAAGTATGAGCTTGATTCCGTTCTTACAGCGATAAACGGCGAAAACTCGCTTACCTCGGTGGGGGTCGAAAACACCGTGACAGGCGAGAAAAAAGAAATCCCCGTTTCGGGGCTTTTTGTCGCAATAGGACAACTGCCGCAAAACGGGGCGTATAAGGATATTGTGGAGCTTGACGAGTACGGCTATATAAAGGCGGGAGAGGACTGCTGCACTTCAAGAGCTGGAATTTTTGCCGCAGGAGACTGCCGCACAAAGAAGCTTCGCCAGCTTGTAACCGCTGCGGCGGACGGCGCTATAGCCGCCACCAACGCCTGCAGTTATGCAGATGGGATAGAGTAATAAGAATACAGTTACACTTTTACGGTTGTTTTTCGCATATTCTGCGTACGCCGAAGATACAGAGATTTGTTTTAATGCCTTTAGGCTGGTTTTCTCAAAGAGCAAACCAGCCTAAAGGCATTAATATAAAAATACGGGACGGCGTATGACGTCCCGTATTTAGAATTAAAGCGCTGTATACTCTATTTTACCGTTTTTTATTACGGCGTTGCGGGTGAAGCCTGTTTTACGGGCTAAATCAGCCGCCCTGTCAAATGCGAAATTGAGGTAATTTTTATCGTGGCAGTCACTGGAGAGCATAATTTCCCCGCCGTGTTTTCTTATGATTTTAAGAATTTTTGGGGAAGGGTAGGGAATAGTTCTTACCCCCCTCGCCATAGCACCCGTGTTGATTTCAAAGGGCAAGCCGTAAGGTATAAGCGCCTTTACAGCCTTCTCCGCAGCTGCTAAAAATCGGGGACTTTCTCCGTAGCCGTTTTTATCGCTAAACTTTGAAACTAAATCAAAATGTCCTATAATATCGGCGTTTGTTTTCTCCGGGGACTTTGTGACAAGGGAAAAATAATCCTCGGCTAAAGCATCAAAGTCGCCGCCGTAAAGCCTATCTACCGCGTCCTTTACAATTCTGGCGGTATCGTCCACCGCAATATATTCCCCGTTTTTTAAAACATAATGTACCGAGCCTATGATATAATCGTAGCATCCGGTGGGCTCGTCTGAAAAATAATCCTGCTCAATTCCGCAGTAAAGCTCGATTCTGCCTTTATATTCTTCTTTAAGAGCGGCAATTTCGTCACGGTATTTTTTCGCATTTTCTGGGCTTAAAGCAAAGCTTTTGTCCATTTCGGTATAGCTATGGGAAGAAAAGCCCAGAGCGAAAAAGCCTTTATTAAGCGCCGCTTTTACCAGCTCCTCGGGGGAGTCCTTGCCGTCGCAAAAGTTAGAGTGTGTATGAAAATTACATTTCATCGCTTGCCATTTTCTCCTGCTTAACCTTGTGGTCAATAACATGGCGGGAGGCAATCTCTTTTCTTACATCCTCCACCGAAATGCCCATTTGAACCATCATAACCATAATGTGGTATGCAAGGTCTGCAATCTCGTAAACCGTTTCCTTTTTGTCGTTTGCCTTGCCCGCAATTATAACCTCTGTGGATTCCTCGCCCACCTTTTTAAGAATTTTATCAATTCCCTTTTGGAAAAGGTAGGTTGTGTAAGAGCCCTCGGGCATATCTTTTTTTCTGCCCTCTAAAAGCTCATACAGTCCGTCCATAGAAAATTCTGCACGGTTTTCACTCTGAAAAACAGGGTTTGTAAAGCAGGACTCTGTACCTGTATGGCAGGCGGGGCCCTCCTTTTCTACAACCACCGTCAGCGCATCCTTATCGCAGTCGGCGGTGATGGAAACAATGTGCTGATAGTTGTTGCTGGTTTCCCCTTTAAGCCACAGCTCATCTCTTGAACGGCTGTAAAAGCAGGTAAGCTCTTTTTCCATAGAGATTTTAAGGCTTTCCCTATTCATATAAGCGACCGTTAACACCTTTTTGTTGTGTGCATCCACTACAACTGCGGGAATAAGTCCCTTTTCATCAAATTTAAGCTCGTCAATGTTTATCATAATTTACAGCCTCACATTAATATTGTTTTTATTTAAAAGTTGCTTTAGGTCGGAGATTTTGACCTCGCCGAAATGGAAAATCGAGGCGGCAAGCCCTGCGTCAATGTCGGGAATTTCGTTAAATAATGTTACAAAATCTTGGGCACAGCCCGCTCCGCCCGAGGCGATAACGGGTACATTAACCGCTTCGCATACTGCTTTTAGCATTTGGATATCAAACCCCTTTTTAACGCCGTCGGTATCAATGGAGTTTACAACTACCTCGCCTGCGCCGTTGTCAACACACCGCTTTATCCAGGAAACGCCCTCTATTCCGGTGTCGTCCCTGCCGCCTCTCGAAAAAATACGGAACTCGCCGTCAACCCGTTTTATATCTGCCGATATTACCACGCACTGACTGCCGTATTTCTCCGCCGCCGCCCGTATTAGGTCGGGGTTTTTAATAGCGCCGGAATTTACGCTTACCTTGTCCGCACCGCATTTAAGCACACGGTCAAAGTCCTCTAAGGTATTAATTCCGCCGCCGACGGTAAGGGGAATGAAAATATTGCTTGCTACCTCTTTTAATATATCGGTAAAAAGCTTTCTGCCGTCACTCGAGGCGGTGATATCGTAAAACACAAGCTCGTCCGCACCGCAGTCGCTGTAATACTTGCCGAGCTCTACGGGGGAGGAGACATCGTTAAGCCCCTTAAAATTTACGCCTTTAACAACCCTACCGTCCTTAACATCAAGGCAGGGGATTATTCTTTTGGTAATCATTTTGCCGCCTCCAAAGCTTCTTCAAGGTCGATTGCTCCGATATAGTACGCCTTACCGATTATAGCGCCGTAAAGGTTGAGCTCTCTTAAGGCCTTTATGTCATAGAGGGTTGAAACTCCACCCGAGGCGGTGATGTTCATATCGAATTTCTCGGAAAGCTCTTTATAAAGCTGACGGTTGGTGCCTTTCATGGCGCCGTCCCTTGAAATATCGGTACAGATAAGTGTTTTAACCCCTATTTTCCGCATTTTTTCGCAAAAATCAAAGCAGCTGTATTCCGATTTTTCGGTCCAGCCCTTAACAGCAACAAAGCCGTCCTTAATATCGGCCCCTACTGCTATTTTATCGCCGTATTTGCTAACTGCGGTACGCAAAAATGCCTCATCATTTACCGCCGCCGTTCCTAAAATCACACGGTCAAGCCCTGCGTTTAGGTACTTTTCAACGGTATCAAGGGAGCGTATACCGCCGCCTATCTCGCAAAAAAGTCCCGTGTTTTGGGCAATTTCTTTTACGACTTCAAAATTTGGGGTCTCGCCGTTTTTCGCACCCTCTAAGTCAACTATATGAATGAATTTTGCGCCCTTAGCCTCAAAATCACGGGCAATCTCTATTGGGTTATCGCTGTAAACGGTCATTTCGGCGTAATCGCCCTTAAAAAGCCTGACCGCCTTGTGCTCAAACAAATCTATTGCAGGGAAAATGTTCATTTATTTGCCTCCAAGCCGCAAAAGGTGCGCAGAATTTTAAGCCCCGTTTCGCCGCTTTTTTCGGGGTGGAACTGACATCCGAAAACACTTTTATTAGCTGCCGCCGCAGTAATAGTAATACCGTATTCGGTGGTTGCGGTAACGCTGTCATTACAGCCGTCCGCATAAAAGGAATGAACGAAATAGACGAAGTCACCGTCCGTATTGTTTTTAAAAATCGGGCAGTCGCCCGTGAGTTTCAGGGCATTCCAGCCGATATGCGGAATCTTAAGGCTTTTCGGTATTCTGCCCTCCATAGGCACGACCTCGCCCTTTATAAGACCAAGGCCCTTATGCTCGCCGAACTCATAGCTTTTATCGAATAAAAGCTGCATACCAAGGCAGATGCCAAGTAGCGGTTTGCCTTTTTCGGCTTCCTCTTTTATAAGCCTATCAAGCCCGTCGGCTTTAAGCTTTTCCATAGCGTCCCCAAAGGCGCCCACACCCGGAAGAATCAGTTTATCTGCCTTTTTTATAAGCTCGCTGTCCCCCGTGATAATCGCATCCGCTCCTGCTGCTTTTAGCGATGAGGAGAGGGAAAAAAGGTTGCCCACGCCGTAGTCAATTATTGCAATCATTTAAAGCACACCCTTTGTGGACGGAATTTCATTCCTGCGGCTTTCATCAATCTTAACTGCCGCCGCAAGGCTCCTCGCAACAGACTTAAATGCACCTTCGATAATATGGTGGGAGTTTGTGCCGCTAAGCTGTTTAATGTGCAAAGTAATTGCCCCGTGACGGACAAAACCTAAGTAGAATTCCTCTACAAGCTCGGTATCAAAATCGCCCACCTTTTGGGCGGGGATTGTTAAACCGTAGGACAGATGTGCTCTGCCCGAAATATCCACCGCCGTCATAATAAGGGATTCGTCCATAGGGAGAATAAAGCTGCCGTAGCGGGTGATACCCCGCATATCGTCGAGGGCTGATTTAAAAGCATCACCCAAGGCTATGCCTATATCCTCAACGGTGTGGTGATAATCCACATAGGTGTCCCCCTTGCAGGAAACGGTAAGGTCAAACCCGCCGTGACGGGCAAAAAGGGTCAGCATATGGTCAAGAAAACCGCAGCCTGTTTGGATTTCACTTTTTCCCGTACCGTCGATATTAAGGCTGAGCTTAATATCGGTTTCATTGGTTTTTCTGTTAATTTCCGCAGTTCTCATTTTTTGCCTCCTATAATTTCATGCAGATTTTTAAGGAAAATTTCCATTTCCTCACGGCTTCCTATTGTAATGCGGTTATAGTCCTTAATACGCTTACTTTCAAAATGCCTTATTAAAACTCCCCGCTCTTTAAGGGATAAATACAGCTCCTTACCGCCTATTTTATCGCTCTTGGCAAATAGGAAATTCGCCTTGGAGTCGGTGACCGTAAAGCCTAAATTTATAAGCTCTTTCTTTACATATTCCCTTGTTTCGGCGATTTTTTTTGAGTTGCTGTCAAAATACGCCTGATTATTAAGCGCCGCCGCTCCCGCAATCTGGGTAATGCTATTAATATTGTAGGGGTTGGTGGAGTATTTGATTTTTTCAAGATCTTGTATTATGCTTTGGTCTGCAATGGCGAAGCCAAGCCGTGCCCCCGCCATACTGCGGGACTTTGAGTAGGTCTGAACCACAAGGAGATTGGAATATTTTTCGGTAAGCTTTACAGCGCTTTCGGCTCCGAAATCCACATAAGCCTCGTCTATAATCACAATTCCGTCAGGGTTTGAGGAAACGATTTTTTCAATCTCTGAAAGCTCTAAGGCAATACCTGTGGGCGCATTGGGGTTTGCTATTACTACAAGGCTGTTTTTGCCGCAGTAATCGTTTATATCAACCGTGAAATCGTCCCTTAGCGGTATAATCTGGGGCTTTATGCCGTACAAATTGGCAAAAACCGAATAAAAGCCGTAGGTTATATCGGGGAAGATTGCCCCATTATCGCCATACGCCATAAAGGCAAAATTTAAAACCTCGTCCGAGCCGTTGGAGATAAACACATTTTCGGTATTTACTCCGTACTGCTTAGCTACCGCAGATTTAAGGGCGGTACATTCAGGGTCGGAGTAAAGGCGTAAATCCTCAATCTCCGCTTTTCCTACAGCGTTTGCAACATCTGCCGGCGGGGGATAGGGGGATTCGTTTGTGTTAAGCTTTATGTAACGCTTGTCCCTTGGTTGCTCGCCGGGAACATAAGCCTCAAGCCCCTGCAATTTTTGGCTTAAAAATCTGCTCATTTTGCTTCATCCTCAAAACGCACCGTAACGCTTCTTGCGTGGGCTGAAAGTCCCTCTTTCTCGGCAAAGAAAGCCACCGATTCGGCTGACTTTTTAAGCGTTTCCTTAGTATAATAGGTGTACTGTGATTTTTTAACGAAATCGTCAACCGAAAGGGGACTTGAAAATCTTGCCGTACCCGAGGTTGGCAGGGTGTGGTTAGGACCTGCAAAATAGTCGCCCAAAGCCTCGGGACAGTATCTGCCCATAAAAATACTGCCTGCGTTCTTTATTTTATCAAGGTAATCGAAGGGGTTATCAACCGAAAGCTCCAAATGCTCGGGGGCTATTTCGTTTGCCACATCTATTACATCAAAAAGATTGTCGGCCACTATGATTTTGCCGTTATTATCAATCGAAATACGGGCAATTTCGGCACGGGGGAGTAAGGGTATCTGTCTCTCAAGCTCGGTGCTAACCTTCTGTGCCAACTCCTCACTGTCGGTTACAAGGACCGCCGATGCCATTTTATCGTGCTCGGCTTGAGAAAGCAAATCTGCCGCAACAAATTTTGGGTTACTTTTACCGTCCGCAATTACCAGAATCTCGCTGGGCCCTGCTATCATATCAATGGAAACAAGCCCGAAAACCTGTCTCTTTGCCTCGGCTACAAAGGCGTTGCCGGGTCCTACTATTTTATCAACCTTTGGTACGGTTTCAGTACCGTAGGCAAGTGCGGCAACCGCCTGGGCGCCGCCTATTTTGAAAATGCGGTCAACTCCTGCTATTTTTGCCGCCGCAAGTATTGCGGGATTAACCTTGCCGTCAGCTGATGGAGGAGTGGTAATACAAATCTCTTCACAGCCCGCAATTTTAGCGGGAATACTGTCCATTAATACGGTGGAGGGGTAGGCTGCTGTGCCTCCGGGGACATAAAGCCCCACCTTTTCAATGGGGGTTATTTTCTGCCCTGTTACATAGCCGTCCCCGTTTAAAATAAAGCTTTGGCGAACCTGCTGCTTGTGAAAGCTGCGTATATTTTCCGCCGCTTGCTTTAAAATATCAATAAACTGAGGCTCTACCGTAGCGAACGCCTCGTCAATTTCCTCCCTTGTCACCTCAAGGGAAGACAATTTCGCCTTATCAAATTTTTCGCAGTATTCGTAAAGCGCCTTATCGCCGTTTGATTTTACATTGTCTATAATGTCGCTTACAATACCCGAAACATCGCTCACCGCTGTACCTCGGGCAAATATTTCCTCGGGCGAAACCTCGCCGTATTTCATAATCTTAATCATTTCTCATTCTCCGTAAGACCTAAAAGTCCCTTTTTGATTTTCTCTATTTTTCCCGCTTTAAACTTAAAGCTTGCCTTGTTTGAAATAAGTCTGGCGCTTATGGGCACTATGGTTTCAAATGGCTCTAAGTTGTTTTCAAGCAGTGTTTTACCCGTCTCCACAATATCCACAATAACATCGGAAAGCCCTAAGATAGGAGCTATCTCAATAGAGCCGTTAAGGTGGATAATGTCGATATCACGGCACTTTTCTGCGTAGTACTGCCTTGCTATATTGGAAAACTTTGTGGCTACTCTAAGTGTTTTAGAGGTGTCGTCCTTGAAGCCCTTTTTGCCCGCAACCGCCATACGGCAAATGCCTAACTTTAAATCCAGCAATTCGTAAACATCAGGCTGGTATTCAAGCAGAATATCCTTGCCCGCAACGCCGATATCCGCCGCACCCCGCTCAACATAGATAGCAACATCAGAGGGTTTCACCCAGAAAAAGCGAAGACCTAATTCCTCATTTTCAAAAATTAGCTTGCGGTTATTTTCCTTAATAGAGGGGCAGGGGAAACCCGCACTTTCAAACATTGAATAAACCTTTTCGCCAAGCCGTCCTTTGGGTAGGGCAACATTTATATATCCGCTGTCGGTTTCTGCTTTTTCGTCTGTGCGTTCGAGCGCATCAAGATATACCGCAAAGCCTATACCGCCCGATTTTCTTCCCATCTTGCGCATAAGACCGTCGTATCTGCCGCCCGAAAGCACCCTCGACTCAGCACCGCCGATATATCCCTTAAATACCGTTCCGCTGTAATATGCGGCGGAGTCAACTATAGAAAAGTCAATATTAATATTGCTGCCGAAGCCCTCATTTTCCGCTCGGTTGTAGATGTCGTTTAGCTCCTTAGCGTACTGCCGTGCCAAATCGGTTTTGCAGATTGCTTCTACGGAACTAAGGGCATCCTTTGCTTTTTTAAAGCTTTTAATAAGGCATTTAAGACTGCCGAAAAGCTCCTCGCCGCAGGTTTCTTTTAACAAATCGCCGTTTTTGGTAACTATGGCATTTAGTGCTGATTTTCTTTGCTCGCCCTCTAAAGAGAAGCCGTCAAGCAAAGCAGAAACAAGTCCCACATGGGATAGGTCGAGCACAAAATCATTGCTTATAAGGGAAAGGCTTTTAAGGGCAAGTGTTATAACCTCTGCCTCATTATCGCCGTTTATATCGCCTATACATTCAAGCCCCGTCTGCATAATTTCCTTGTATGTATGGGAGGTTTCGGAAATTCTGTAAACATTCTCGTTGTAGTAAAGGCGCCGGGTACAGCCCGCCTCGTCCTTAAAGTTTTTTAAAATAGAAAGGGTGACATCAGGCTTCAAGGCCAACAGCTTGCCATTTGTATCGTTAAAGGTTATTACCCCGTCCGAAACCAAAAAATCCTTGTTTTCGGAGTACAAGTCGTACTCCTCGAACTTACTCATTTTAAACTGGCTGTAGCCGTATTCCCTGTAAAGCGCACGAAGCTCGTATACCGCCCGTTCGTCGCTTTTTAAAATACTTTCATCAAAGCTCATTTATTATCCTCCAAACGCCCGATTACTGTTTTGTAGCCGCCGCTGCCGTAGTTAAGGCATCTGCTTACCCTGCAAATGGTTGCGGTGCTGGCACCCGTGCTATTGTTAATATCAACATAGCTTTTGCCTTTATAAAGCTTACAGGCAACCTCAATTCTTTGGGCTATCGCCTCGGTCTCCTGTACTGTGCAGGCGTCCTCAAAAAAAGCCGCACACTCCTCTTCGGTTTTAAGCGAGAGCACCGCTTTATAAAGCAGGCTCATTCTTTCTTTATCAAGCTTATGCATTTTTTACGCACTCCTGAATCATAATACTTTAGCATTTTATCACATTAGCGTACTAAAGTCAATATATTTTTTAAATTTTTCCATATGAATATTGAAAGGCTAAAACATAATAATAATTATTGCAAAAATCGAGCCGTGATTTTACTCACGGCGTATGGAGTGAAATTAGTGGGTGTTATTTGGTGTGCCGAAAACTGCAAATATCAAGCTGACGGCTACTGTCAGCTTGACAACTGCGGCACGGTTAATTCGCTGACGGGGGTATGCCCGTACTTTACCGAAAAATCACTTAATAAGGGCGACCGCCTCGGAAAGGCGCCTGATGCCCACAAGCTCGATTGAGTCAGGACAGGTAGTTATTTGTTTAAGGCAGGCTTCGGGTAAAATACACTTTTTAAAGCCCATTCTTGCCGCCTCGGTAACTCGGGACTGGGCACGGGGAACAGACCTTATCTCTCCTGAAAGACCGATTTCGCCGAAGGCTACGGTGTATTCATCAATGGGTATATCACGAAGTCCCGAAACCAGCGCCATAGCCACGGCGAGGTCGGCGGCGGGCTCGTCAAGGCGGATGCCGCCCACTATATTAAGGTAGGTATCAAGGTTTGAAAAATAAAGTCCCAGCCGCTTTTCCAGCACGGCAAGCATAAGATTTAAGCGGTTGTAATCAAAGCCCGCAGAGGTGCGCCTCGCATTGCCGAAACCGGTTGCGGTGACAAGCCCCTGTACCTCGGCTAAAATTGGCCTTGTACCTTCCATAATGCAGGTGATGCACCCGCCCGAAACATCACTCATTCTGCCCGACAGCATCATAGCCGACGGATTTTCTACAGCCGTTAGCCCCGTTTCGGTCATTTCAAAAACGCCGATTTCGTTTGTGGAGCCGAAGCGGTTTTTTATCGCCCTTAAAATTCTGCCTGACTGGTTGCGCTCACCTTCGAAATAGAGCACCGTATCCACAATATGCTCCATAACTTTAGGGCCTGCAATGTCGCCGCCCTTGTTTACATGGCCCACAATAAATATGGGAATATCAAGACTTTTGCCTGTTCTAAGGAGTAGATTTGTGGATTCCCTTACCTGCACGATACTGCCCGGGGAAGAGGATATGTCGCTGTGTTGCATAGTCTGAATGGAGTCGACAATCACAAGCCCCGGTTTTGCGGAATTAATATATTCGCAAACGGTCTGCACATCGGTCTCGGTCATAACAGAGACTCGGTCGCTGTCAACACCTATGCGCCTTGCACGGAGCTTTATTTGTATAGCCGATTCCTCGCCCGATACATAAAGTATATCAAGCTTGTCCTGCAGTGCAGAGCAGACCTGCAAGAGGATGGTGGATTTTCCTATTCCGGGGTCGCCCGACAAAAGCACCACAGACCCCTTTACAATTCCGCCGCCTAAAACCCGGTCAAGCTCGGAATTGCCGGTAACAAACCTGTGCTCATCGTCGGCGCTGATTTCTGAAAGCGGTCTTGCCGAAAGGGAGCAGACGGGCTTTGATGTGTTTACCGCCGCTTTCTGCGGCAGCCGCACATCCTCCTCCATAGTATTCCACGCACCGCACTCGGTGCATTTGCCCATCCATTTCGGGCTTTCAAATCCGCACTCGG
>CAJGCQ010000027.1 GCA_904501875.1 Clostridiaceae bacterium
AAGGTGTTTTTTACCTTTAGCGGTGAAAAGCTCTCGGATTTAGCGGGTTACCGAGGAGCCTATGGTGAAATTAAGGAGGGTGACAGGGTACTTGACGATGGAGTCGCCCTTGTTTTCCGTGCGCCCAAAAGCTATACGGGGGAGGATGTTGTGGAAATATCGGTACACGGTGGCAGAATTCTGCTTCGTGAGGTACTGCGGCTTATACTTAAAAACGGCGCATTCTCTGCCGAGGCGGGAGAATTTACCAAGCGTGCCTTTTTAAACGGTAAAACTGACCTTACAAGGGCGGAAAGCATTATGGGTCTTATTGCCGCAAAATCCGAAGCACAGCTAAGGCTTTCCCGTGCTGCACATATAGGCAAGGTGGGGGAGAAAATCCGGGAAATAGAGGGGGATTTAGTGGCGCTGGGCGCATCTATCGCCGCTTTTTCAGATTACCCCGATGAGGATATTGAGGGGCTTGATTGTGACAACTTCCTTAAAATGCTTAAAAACGCCCAAAGTGCCCTCAATAAAATGCTTTCCACCTATGACGCAGGCAGGATTTTAAGAGAGGGAATAGATACTGCGATTGTCGGTAAGCCAAATGTGGGAAAATCCACCCTTATGAATATGTTGAGCGGTGCCGAGCGGTCAATAGTGACCGAGGTTGCAGGTACTACCAGAGATGTTATCGAGGAAACCGTTACGGTAGGGGATATTCTTTTGCGCCTTGCGGATACCGCAGGTATACACGATACCGACGATACTGTTGAAAGCATAGGGGTTGACAGAGCTAAAGAGCGGCTTAATACCGCAGGGCTTATACTTGCGGTCTTCGATTGCACAAAACCCCTTGACAGCGATGATTTTGCCTTGATAGACAGTATAAAGCACAAAAAT
Organism: Clostridiaceae bacterium; assembly: GCA_904501875.1. Taxonomy (GTDB): domain Bacteria; phylum Bacillota; class Clostridia; order Oscillospirales; family Acutalibacteraceae; genus UBA737. The sequence continues at coordinate 886 of CAJGCQ010000027.1, forward strand.
GTTATAGTTATAATAAATAAAACCGATTTGTCTTCACGACTTGACAAATCGGCTTTTGAGGGTTTTAAAATTGTAGAAACCTCGGCTAAAAAGAGTGACGGCTATGAAGCGCTTTGTAATGCTATTTCCGAAGTGTCCGGAACAGCGGACCTTGACCCCGACAGTGCGGTGCTTTTGAACGAGCGCCAGCGTGAATGCGCCGTAAGGGCGCTTGACGGAGTAAACGAAGCGATAAATGCGCTTAAATGCGGCTGTACTATGGATGCGGTAGGCGTTTGCGTTGATGATACCCTTGCCGCCCTTTTTGAGCTTACGGGTAAGAGAGTGACAAACGAGGTCACCGACGAAATTTTCCGCCGTTTTTGTGTAGGTAAATAATTTAGGCTGACGGGTTCTATTCTTGCCACCCTAAGCAAAGCCGACAATTCCGAACTCGATTTTAAAGGGCGGATTTGTCGGCTTTGTTTATCCGTCATAATCCTCGATTGCCTGTTCGGCCTCCTCACGGGTGGGGAAGGCTATGCCGCTTTCGATGATTCTTATATCGTCCGGAGAGAGATTGTCAAGCACAATGTCGCCGTAAACCGTCGCTACTTTATCCTCGTTATAGAGCGCAACGCTGTTGCCGTAGGCCTTTAAAACCCAGCTTGACTGCTCGTAGTCTTGATTTTTAGCGGCAAAGCCCGCAGTTATTAAAATAATCACTGCGGCGGCGGTCAATACTATCACGGAGATTATAATATTTCGCTGTTTTGTTTTATCCATACCACACCTTCTTTTTAATATTTTTGACAAAAAAATGTGTTTTATTCAAATAATGCTATTATTGTGGTGAAAAATATGATATACTGTATTATATACAAAATTTCGGACGGTGTTAAAGAATGGATTTGAAAGAAGAAGCTTTAAAAAAACATTACGAATGGCAGGGAAAAATTGAGGTTGTATCACGCACATCGGTTAAGAATGCGGAGGATTTATCTATCGCATATACCCCGGGTGTAGCCCAGCCCTGTCTTGAAATAGAAAAGGATTATAATAAATCCTTTGAGCTTACCAGGCGTTCTAATTTAATCGCAGTTGTAACAGATGGCTCGGCGGTCTTGGGGCTCGGTAACATAGGGCCCGAGGCAGGTATGCCCGTAATGGAGGGTAAATGTGTGCTCTTTAAGGAGTTTGCGGGGGTTGACGCATTCCCGATTTGCGTTCGTTCTAACGATGTGGATGAGATTGTGGATACGGTTTACAGAATTTCGGGCAGCTTCGGCGGTATTAATTTAGAGGATATTGCTGCACCCCGTTGCTTTGAAATTGAAAAAAAGCTTAAGGAACGCTGTGATATTCCCGTGTTCCACGATGACCAGCACGGCACGGCTATCTGCGTTGCGGCGGCGGTCACAAACGCCCTTAAAATTACGGGCAAAAAGCTGACCGATATTAAATGTGTAATTAACGGTGCGGGAGCGGCAGGAACGGCGATAGGTGAATTGCTCTTAAAATTAGGGCTTAGAAACCTTATAATGTGCGATAAGGCGGGAGCAATTTATAAGGGTGCAGAGGGTCTTAGCCCAGCCCATACAGAATTAAGCCTTAAAACGAACCCGAGCGGCGAAAAGGGAAGTCTTGCTGATGTAATGAAAAACGCCGATGTATTTATCGGCGTGTCTGCTCCCAATATAGTAACTAAAGAAATGGTGGCTACAATGAACAAGGGTGCGGCGGTCTTCGCTATGGCAAACCCTGTTCCCGAAATTATGCCCGACGAGGCTAAAAAGGGTGGCGCTGCGGTTGTAGGCACAGGCCGTTCCGACTTCCCGAATCAGATTAACAATGTTTTGGCGTTCCCTGGCATTTTTCGGGGTGCGCTTGATGTAAGAGCCTCCGATATTAACGAGGAAATGCAGATGGCGGCGGTTTATGCTCTGGCGGGTCTTGTAAGTGATGAGGAGCTTAACGAGGAGTACATTCTACCCAGGGCCTTTGATGAAAGAATAGCCCCTGAGGTAGCTAAAGCAGTTGCAAAGGCGGCAAGGGAGTCGGGAGTAGCAAGGCTTTAAAAAGCGTCGGGCTTTATACCCAAAAGCAATAGCACCGCTGCCCCCGCCATAACTGCAAAGGGCGAGTACTTTTTTGTAAGCTTTATTTTAAACTCGGCGGGATCTATGTCTTGGCCCTTTAAGTCGGTGACGGTGCGTTGGAGCGAGGCGAGAAAGGAAGCATCACCAAAGCTTGAAAGGGTAACGGTGTTTTTAGCCCCCATACCGCAGCTTATAACGGGTGTTTCGCTATCCTTAAAGGTTTTAAGCGCCGCTAAGTTCCCGTCCTCGCAAATTCCGATTATCCCTTTTGGAAAAAACTGATTTTTAAAACGGTCGGTATCGTCTATAAAAACGGCGATACCGCTTTTTATTTTTATATCGGTTTTTTTGTACTCGCTTATAACCGTAAACCGCCCGCCCACAGAGCTTACCGTCTTATCAGAGATATAGTTTGCTCCGAATGAGCATAAAATATCGATAATTTCCTTCTCAACTACGCTTTTTCTCCCTGAAAAAAGTATCACCATTTTTTTCACCCTATGGGTTATTATTTGCAAAGGTAATAAATTTATTAATTTAGATATTAGATGGTTAGTGTCTAAATTTTATTATATTCCAAAAATCTAATATTGAATATTTGAAACAATAAAATAAGTTGATTAGTAAGTCTACTAATTTACAAAGCCATTTAAGCCCTTTTGGATACATATCATACCATAAATGTTCTCGTATAATGATATGCTTGAGTTGACCGCATTCTTCACAAACATCCAAATCCGTTGATATTACATATTTGTCAGGCGGGTCATTAGTTCCCATTATTTCATTATAACATTCAAGACAAATTTCAGACATTTTTCACCTACTAAATCATAATCACCAACAAATGTTGGTATATAATTGATTTTAATCATTCATAATTGAAATGTCAAGAACATTTGTGGGTGATGAATGATGAGAGATATTTTATCAAAGCGTTTAAGAGAAAGCCGAAAAGCAAGAGGTTTAGCACAATGGCAGGTTGCGGTATATTGCGACATAAGCGAAAAGACATATCAGAATTATGAGTTGATGACGAGAGAGCCTAAGCTTGATATACTGATAAAAATAGCCGATTGTTACGGTGTATCGCTCGATTACCTTACAGGGCGTACCGAAAAAAGAGAAGTAAGCAAATAAAAAAGCCGCCTTGTTGGGCGGCTTTAATAAAGCTTATTGTCACGCACTCAGATAATATCTTACAAGGGACTGCAAAAGGGTGTCTCGGTCAATTTTTCTTATAAGATTGCGTGCGTTATTATGAGTGGTGATATAGGTCGGGTCTTCGGATAGGATATATCCGACAATCTGATTGATTGGGTTGTAGCCCTTTTCCTTTAGTGCGTCATACACTAAGGTCAGTATGTTTCTGATTTCCTGCTCGGTCTGGTCGCCGATGGAAAAGGTCATTGTTCTGTCATTCATCCATAACACCTCTCTTATAGTATTAACTATATTCTATACCTTTTCTCGCAAAAGTTCAAGTATTATTTTCTAAGCTCAGCACCGGTTTTTTCAAGATTACCTATTATCGAGGCGCTTACCGTCTCGATTTCTTTATCTGTAAGGGTGCTGTCCGCCGAACGGAGCCATACGCTGTAAGCTACGCTCTTTTTGCCCTCGGGAATCTGGGAGCCTGAATATACATCAAACAGCTCTATTCTTTCAAGCAGTCTGCCCGCACCCTTTGTGATGGCTTTTTCAAGCGTGCCTACCGGCAAATCGGCATCACAGAGCATAGCAAAGTCTCGCTCGACTGCGGGGAACTTAGGCAGGGGCTTGTAAAGGGTCTTGCGCTTGTTTATATTAAGCAGAACATCAAGCTTTATTTCGGCAACATATACACGGCAGTCGATTCCGTAAGCGGCGGCGACGGTGGGGTGAACCTCGCCGAAAACTGCGGCGGGGGTATTGTTTGCCTTAACAAGCGCCTGACGGCCCGGGTGGAGATAGGGCTCGGCACTTCTCTCGCACTGTGTATGTGCTCCGCAAAGCTTCATTACACCCTCTATTATGCCCTTTAATGTGAAGAAATCTTCATCCTTTCCGTAAATTCCTATTGAGAGGGTGGGGAGCTCTTCGGGCTGCTCTGTAATCGGAAGAGCTTTCGGAACAAAGCGCTTTGATGCCTCAAAGAATCTTCCTTCGGTAATCTTGCGGTTAATGTTGGTGGCAAGTACTGTAAGCATACTTGTGGTAAGCTGTGTGCGCATTGTGGAATAGTCGTCACCCAAGGGATTGATTATATTAATCTGATTTCTTCTTTCGTCGTCTTGGTCGAGTAAAAGGGTGTCAAGCGCTGAAGAGCTGATAAAGGAGTAGGTTGCAATTTCCCTTGCGCCTGCGCTTATAAGGAAGTCCTTAATCTTATCGGTCTTAATACGCTCGGGCAGTTTTTTACCCCTTACAACCTCGCCCCGCATCGGCTTGCCTACAATGTGGTCATAGCCGTAAATGCGCATAACCTCTTCCGCAAGGTCGGCACGACCTTCAATATCGTCACGGATAGAGGGGACGCTTACCGTTAATTCCTTGCCGTTAGCAGAGGTGGGCAATCCTAAGCTGTTTAAAATAGAGATAATCTTTTCATCGGGAACATCAACACCGATAAGGCTCATAATTTTATCGGTGGTGACATTGATGACCCGTTCTTCAGGAAGACCGTTATTAAGGTCGATGGTGCCGTCTATAATGTCGCCTGCGTCAAGCTCGTAAATAAGCTGGAGAGCTCGCTGGGAGGCATATTCCACATTCATAATGTCAACCCCACGCTCATAGCGGCCGCTGGCTTCGGTGCGGATACCTAAAGCACGGCCTGTGTGGCGGATATTGTCACGGCGGAACTTTGCCGATTCAAGGAACAAATCGGTGGTGTCGCTCTCAATCTCTGATTCCTTACCCCCCATAATTCCCGCAAGGCAGGAGGGCTGCTCGCCGTCGGCGATTACAAGCATGTTGGAGTTGAGCGTATGCTCTGTGCCGTCAATAGTGGTGATGCTCTCGCCGTTCTCGGCATTGCGGACGATTATTTTGTGACCCCTGATGTCGTTATAATTAAAGGCGTGCATCGGCTGACCTGTTTCAAGCATAACGAAGTTAGTAATATCGACTATGTTGTTAATCGGTCTCATACCCGCAGCGGTGATAGCCTTTTTCATCCAATCGGGGGATTCCTTAATTCTAAGGTTTTTAACCACTCTTCCGATGTAACGGGGGCAAAGGTCAAAGTTTCTGACCTCAATGCTAATATAATCGGAAATATTCCCGCCTACTGTTTTGTATTCGGGCTTGGGTGCGGTAAATTTAGTGCCCAATACTACCGAAATTTCCTTTGCAACCCCCAAGAAGCAGTTGCAGTCTGGGCGGTTTGCTGTGATTTTAAAGTCGATAATGTAATCATTTAAACCTAAAACTTCACGCATATCTGTGCCCGGCTTCGGGTCGCCCTTTAAAATGAGTATGCCGTTTACCTCGGCACCCTCGTAATCGGCTTCGGTAAGGCATAATTCGCCCCCCGAGCAGAGCATACCGTTTGACTCTACTCCACGCAGCTTACCCGCAACAATGTGTGCTCCGTTGGGAAGAAAACTGTTATCAAGTGCGGCGGGAACATAATCGCCTTCGTGAATATTTTGTGCACCTGTTACAATCTGCACAGGCTCGCCTGCTCCCACATCCATTTGGCAAATTTGCAAATGGTCAGAATTTTCGTGAGGTGTGATTTTAAGAATCCTTGCGGCGACAACATTTTTGATGTTTTCGCCCTGTTTTTCTATATCCTCAACCTCGAAGCCTGCCATTACCATACGGTCGCAAAGCTCCTCGGGGGATACATTTATATCAACATAATTTTTTAAATGATTAAGTGAAATTTTCATTGTTCTGCCTCCTTAACGGGTTCGATTTTCGTCAGCCTAAAACTGCTCAAGAAAACGCTTGTCGTTCTCAAAGAGAAGACGGATATCGCTTATCTTATAACGGGTGGTGGTGATGCGGTCAATACCTATTCCAAAGGCAAAGCCTGAATACTCCTCGGGGTCAATTCCGCAGGAGCGAAGTACATTAGGGTGTACCATACCCGCACCCAAAATCTCAATCCAACCGGCACCCTTGCATACTCTGCAACCCTTGCCGCCGCACTCACTGCAGGAAACATCGACCTCAACGCTGGGCTCTGTAAAGGGGAAGAAGGAGGGGCGGAAGCGCACCTTTGTGTCACTTCCGTAAATTTCGTGGGCAAACTGCTCAAGCACGCCCTTAAGGTCGCACATTGTAATGCCCTTGTCTACCACAAGACCCTCAAGCTGGTGGAAAACTGGGGAATGGGTTGCGTCAACCTCGTCTGCCCTGTAAACTCTTCCGGGGCAGATAACACGGATAGGAGGTTTACGGTTTTCCATTGTCCTAATCTGTGCGGCAGAGGTCTGGGTTCTTAAAAGCAGATTTTCAGCAAGATAAAAGGTATCCTGCATATCTCGTGCGGGGTGGTCTGCAGGAACATTCAAGCATTCAAAGTTATAGTGGTCGGTCTCAACCTCGGGGCCGTCCACAACATCAAAGCCCATAGACTGGAAAATGTCAATCATATCGTTTACAACATGGTTTAGGGGGTGAAGGCCGCCGCATTTAATCTTCTTTGCGGGCATTGTAATATCGATAGTCTCGGCTTTAAGCTTAATTTCGGTAGCCTTTGCCTTTAAATCGGTCTTCTTTTCGGCGATAAGGGCTTCAAGCTTTTGTTTTGCCTCGTTTACAAGCTGACCCATAACAGGCCTTTCCTCAGGGGAAAGGGAGCCCATCTGCTTTAAAACTGCGGTAAGCTCACCCTTTTTGCCTAAGTATTTAACCCTTAAATTTTCAATTTCGCTCTCGTCAGCCACCGCTTTAAGTGCGCTCTCGGCAGCCGCTCTTATTTGTTCAAGCTTTTCTTTCATAAAATGACCTCCGTAAAAAAATAAACTCCGTCCCTTATAACAGGACGAAGCATTAAAAATCTCCGCGGTACCACCCGTTTTTTCGCTCAAAGAGCAAACACTCCCTAGGCCTCTAACGGTGCCGACCGTCGCCGCCTACAGGAAAACTCGTTCAGCGGCGCTGCTCAAAAGGGAACTTCGAAAAAAACCTTGCATATCCTCGCTTCCAGCCTCGGCAAGGACTCTCTGAAGGAAGGTTAAAGCCTACTTTCCTTTATCAACGCATTTTATAGTATAATATCATCAGTCAGAAAAAAAGTCAAGATTTTTTGCGAAAAATGATTGATTATAGCTGTAAAAGTGGTAGAATATAGATATATTAATTTGGGAAGTGTTTTTATGAGCGAAAATTTAAAGGAGCAGGCATATAACGCCGCATTGGAAATTATAGTGACAGCAGGACTTAAAAAGGGGCAGATTTTGGTTGCGGGCTGTTCCACAAGCGAAATTTTAGGTGCTCAAATAGGTACGGAATCGTCGCCCGACACCGCAAAAGAGGTTTTTGAGGGCATTTATGAAGCAGCAGAAGAAAAGGGTGTGTTTTTAGCCGCACAGTGCTGTGAGCATTTAAACCGTGCGATTATTACCGAGCGGGAGGCAGTACCTTGTGCTGATATTGTAAATGTGGTGCCTATTCCAAAGGCGGGCGGCTCTTTTGCGACTGCGGCGTATGCAAAATTCAAGGAGCCCGTTGCCCTTGAGGAAATCCGTGCTGACGCAGGGCTTGATATAGGCTTTACTATGATAGGTATGCACCTTAAAAAGGTGGCTGTGCCCGTTCGCCTTAAAAACAACCGTATAGGCGAGGCTATCGTTTTAGCGGCAAGGGTGAGACCTAAATTTATCGGCGGTGACCGTGCGCATTACGATGATAATTTGAAATAGTCTTAATACGGGATGATGCCGATTTAGAATTTACATGTTAGACATTAGATATTAGACGGCGGAAGCAAGCCCCGGCCTACGCTGTAAAATTTAGTTTCTCTCAATCTAACTTCTAAATCTGTAGGTACAGGCGTCTTCGACTGTCCGTTTAATGTCTGATAAAACAATTCCCGCTTGACAAAATGGGTTAAATGGTTTATCATTAAGAAAACAGACAAACGCATTGAAGGGGATAAGTAGTCGATTGACTGTGCTTTAAGAGAGAAGATGGTTGGTGCAAATCTTCGGCGGTTTATAGATGAAGCTACCCCCGAGCGGCTCCCGAAAGGGTTGACGGCGGTCTCCGTTAAAGGACAAAGGTACATTTGTACCGTTGAGTGCGGAATTTTTCCGAATTAGGGTGGTAACACGGATTTTATTCGTCCCGAATGCCGTTGAGGCATTCGGGGCTTTATTATTTAAAGGAGGACATACATATGAAATACGAAATACTTAAATTATTGGCTCGCAATGCGAAATACACAGCTGAGGATATCGCCGTGATGTTAGGCTCTGACGAAAAAACGGTTGAGAACGAGATTAAGCAGCTGGAAAAGGATGGACTCGTTAAGGGCTACAAGGCGATAATCGACTGGCAGAAGGTGGAAAACCCCTATGTTTCGGCGATAATCGAATTAAATGTTGTACCAAAAGCAGGCCTTGGCTTTGAAGATGTTGCCGAAAAGATTATGAAATACGATGAGGTGGAGTCGGTCTACCTTATGTCGGGCGTGTACGACCTTAATGTTGTTGTAAAGGCAAAAACACTTCAGGATATTGCCCGATTTGTCTCAAGAGAGCTTGCAACCATCGATTCCGTAACCTCAACTACTACTCATTTTGTTCTTCGCCGTTATAAGGAAATGGATGTTGAATTGGTAAGCGAGGAAGATGACGGCAGGGGGCAGTTATTTATATGATAGACTATTCCAAGGTTTTAAACCCCACGGTTACCGATATTAAGCCGTCGGGGATAAGAAAGTTTTTTGACATTGCCGCCACAAAGGATAATGTGATTTCCTTAGGCGTGGGCGAGCCTGATTTCCAGACCCCGTGGCAGATTAGAAAGGCGGGTGTAACCTCCCTTGAAAAGGGCAGAACTAAGTATTCCTCAAACTGGGGAATTATGCAGCTTAGAACCTCAATTTCCGATTATATGGAGCGTAAGTTCGGGGTTAAATACCGGCCTGACGAGGAAATATTAGTTACCGTTGGCGGCAGTGAGGCAATAGATGGCTGTATAAGAGCGGTGGTCTCCCCCGGGGATGAGGTTATAATTCCCCAGCCGAGCTATGTCTGCTACGAGCCGATAACCCGCCTTGCAGGGGGTGTCCCTGTTATAATTGAAACCAAGGCGGAGAATGATTTTAAGGTCACGCCCGAGGAGCTTAAAAATGCGATAACCGACCGCACAAAGCTGCTTATATTACCTTATCCCTGCAATCCCACAGGTGCTATAATGGAAAGGGAAGACCTTGAAAAGCTATCGGAGGTGCTTAAAGACACAAATATACTTGTTCTCTCCGACGAGATTTACGCCGAGCTTACCTTTAGCGGCAAACACCACGCTTCCCCCGCTTCTATTAATGGAATGTGGGAAAGAACAATAACGGTAAACGGTTTTTCAAAGTCCTTTTCTATGACGGGCTGGCGTTTGGGATTTGCCTGCGGCCCGAGAGAGATAATGGACCAAATCACTAAAATCCACCAGTTTGCTATTATGTGCGCCCCTACAATCTCCCAGTATGCCGCTATTGAGGCGCTTAATAACTGTGATGAAGATGTTCAGCATATGGTCAAGGAGTACGATATGCGCCGCCGTATGATGGTTTCGGGCTTTAATAAAATCGGACTTGTTTGCCGTGAGCCGAGGGGTGCTTTTTATGCTTTCCCGAGCATTAAGAGCACGGGAATGACGAGCGAAGAGTTCTGTGAAAAACTGCTTCATAGTAAAAATGTTGCGGTGGTACCGGGTACTGCGTTCGGTGACAGCGGCGAGGGCTTTATCCGTGCATCCTACTGCTATTCGGTAGAGCATATCAAAGAGGCAATAAGTCGCATAGGCGAATTTTTAAAGGAAATATAAAAGTAAAAACACGGCAGAGGAGCAATCCGTCTGCCGTGTTTTTTGGAAATTATTTAATTTACTCTTCTTCGGGCATATCCCAGTTGTGCCATACCGCCTGTACATCGTCGTTTTCTTCAAGCATATCTATAAGCTTTTCCATTTTAGCGGCGGTTTCTTCGTCATCAATGGTTGCCATTGTTTGAGGAACATACTCAACCTCTGCCGAAAGGAAGCTGTAGCCGTTACCTTCAAGAGCCTCTCGTACTGCGCCCAGCTCATTGGGGTCGGTGGAAATTTCAAAAACATCGCCGTCAAAATTAAAGTCATCAGCACCTGCTTCAAGTGCCGCCTCCATAACGGTGTCTTCACTGAGCCCCTCGGCCTCAATTCTTATAAGCCCCTTGCGGTCAAACATAAACATAACCGAGCCGCTTTGACCCAAATTACCGCCGCATTTATCAAAATAGTGGCGCATTTCGCCTGCGGTGCGATTGCGGTTATCTGAAAGGGTTTCAACAACTACCGCTACGCCTGACGGGCCGTAGCCTTCGTAAATAAGCTCCTCGTAGTTGTTAGTTTCTCCGTCGCCCGCCGCCTTTTTGATTATTCTTTCAATATTTTCATTGGGCACATTCGCCGCCTTAGCCTTGGCAATTGCGTCCTTTAATTTGCTGTTTTCGTTGGGGTTTGCGCCGCCGGTTTTAACTATAACCGAGATTTCTCTGCCGATTTTGGTGAAGATTTTAGCCTTCGCTGCATCGGTCTTTTCTTTTTTACGCTTAATATTGTTCCATTTTGAATGTCCTGACATATTAATCACCGTAACCTTTCATAACTGAATTATCATATCACAAATTCGGGTTCTGTTCAAGCGCTTTTTGACAAATTGCCTCAATATCAGAAATATTATTTATTTCTCCGCACATACGCCGAAGCCCTGCCGCCCCTTCGAGACCGTGCATATACCACGCCGTATGCTTGCGGGATTCAAGCATTGCTATATACGGGTCTTTGTATTCGCACATAAGTCTTATTTGCCGCATCATAATTGCAAACCTTTTTTCAAGTGAGGGCGGGGAATAGCTCTTACCCGTCATATAGGCATTTATTTCCTCAAAAACAAAGGGATTACCCTGTGCCGCACGCCCGACCGATACAAAATCGCACCCCGTAGCCTCATACATATGCTTTGCGCTTTTGCCGTCTGTTATATCGCCGTTACCTATAACGGGGATTTTCACAGCCTTTTTAACCTCGGCAATAGTGTTTAAATCTACGGGCGGTGCGTACATCTGCGGTCTTGTTCTGCCGTGTACGGTTATCGCTGCTGCGCCTGCGTTTTCGCATCGCCGAGCAAGTTCGGGAGCGTTTATGCTATCCTTGTCAAAGCCCGTACGCATCTTTACCGTGACGGGAACATTAACAGCTTGTACTACCGCTTTTACTATTTTTTCAGCAAGCAAAGGCTCACGCATAAGCGCACTTCCGCCGCCGTTACTCGCAACCTTAGGTGCGGGACAGCCCATATTAATATCAATAAAATCAGGATTAAATTTTAAAGCAATCAGAGCCGCCTCTTTCATAATCTCCGGGTTATTGCCGAAAAGCTGGGAGGCAAAAGGGCGCTCATTTTCAGCACAGCATAAAAGTGAAGCTGATTTTTTGTCGTTAAGGGTAATGCCCCGTGCACTTGTAAGCTCGCCTACGGTAAACGCCGCACCGTGTTCTCGGCATATTTCCCGCATAGCACGGTCGGCAACCCCTGCCATGGGGGCAAGCGAGGCAAAACCTGTTATTTCAATATTTTTTATTCTCATAAATACGATTATAAAACAAAAACTTAAAATAGTCAAT
>CAJGCQ010000028.1 GCA_904501875.1 Clostridiaceae bacterium
GAACACGCCGCTAAGTTTGCAGAGATGCTGGGCGAGGTTGTAACCGACAGCACCAAGAAGAACCGTGAGATGCGTGTTGACGCTGAGAACGGCGCTACCCTCGGCAAAACCGAGCTCGCTAAACTTGCTAAGGAACTTAACCTCGATGCTATTCACGACACCGTTCACGAGATGGCTCGTGACGAGGCTCGCCACGGCAAGGCATTTGAAGGACTTTTAAACAGATACTTCAAATAAGCGAAAAATCGCATAAAATAAGGGTTTTTAGGACATTTGCCGTTTTGGTGGGTGTCCTTTGCTTTTATAATAAAATTGATGATACTGTGCAAAATACACACTTAAAAAGAATATAAAAAATTATACCAAAAACGGGAGTTAAGGCTGTTGTAACCTTAACTCCCGTTTTTATACCTATTTACTTAGAATACTTTTTGCGGGGAACATAGGATGTGTGTAAATCGTGATGTGCCTTGTGGCCGCCGAAACCGTCATACCACTCACTGTAAAGGGTCTTTATAACGGGTGATTCGTGAGACTTTCTAATCGGCATTGAAGCGTCCTGATCATAAAGGGCCTTAGCACGCTCAGCCTTTAGGTCAACCATATCCCTTACATACTGGGGCTGAATCGGCTGACCGCCGCCGTTTACACAACCGCCGGGGCAACCCATTATCTCAACAAAGGTCCAGCCGTTGGGATTACCATTCTTCATAGTATCCATTACATACTTAGCGGCACCTGCACCCGAAGCTACAGCTACCTTAATGTCGCTGCCGTTAATATTTACGGTAGCCTCTTTAAGGCCCTGAGTTCCGCGGACAGCGGTGAAGTCAACATCGGTGTTGTCCTTACCTGTAAGCCAGTCGTTAGCGGTTCTGAGCGCCGCCTCCATAACACCGCCGGTAGCACCGAAGATTACAGCAGCGCCGGTATCCTCGCCGAGGGGGTTATCAAACTCTTCATCGGGTAACCAATCGAAGTGCATACCCGCACGCATAATCATACGGGAAAGCTCACGGGTGGTGATAGCGATATCAACATCGGGGACTCCCGCAGCACTCTGGTCTGCTCTACCAATCTCAAACTTCTTAGCGGTACAAGGCATAACCGAAACAGAAACGATATCCTTGGGGTCGATTCCCATTTTCTCGGCATAATACGTCTTAATTACCGCACCTGCCATCTGCTGGGGAGATTTGCAGGTAGAAAGATGTTTAAGCATATCGGGATAGTAGAACTCGCAGAACTTAACCCAACCGGGTGAGCAAGAGGTAATCATCGGCAGAGTTCCGCCATTTTTGATGCGCTCAACAAGCTCATTCGCTTCTTCAACTATTGTGAGGTCGGCTGCGAAGTTTGTATCAAACACCTTGTCAAAGCCGAGTCTGTGAAGAGCGGCAACCATTTTGCCCTCAACATTAGAGCCAACCGGCATACCGAAGCACTCGCCCAAGGTCGCTCTTACAGAGGGTGCGGTCTGAACCACAACATACTTTGTCGGGTCGGCAAGAGCCTCCCAAATCTTATCAGTATCGTCCTTTTCGGTTAAAGCGCCTGTCGGGCAAACAACGGTACACTGACCGCAGGAAATACAAGGAACATTAGATAGGCCAACCTCAAAGGGGGTGCCGATAGAAGTATCAATACCTCTGTTGTTAGCGCCGATAACGCTTACATACTGCTCATTACAAGCGGCAACACAGCGACGGCAAAGCACGCACTTATTGTTATCCCTTACAAGGTGAGGAGTAGACTCGTCAAGCTCGTAAACAGGCTTAAAGCCCTCGAAGGACGATTCGTCTACGCCGTAGTCATGGCAGAGCTTCTGAAGCTCGCAGTTGGTGGAACGAACGCAGGAAAGGCACTTCTTTTCGTGGGTCGAAAGAATAAGCTCAAGGGTAGTTTTTCTTGCCTTTTGAATTTTCTCGGTATTAGTGAGTACCTCCATACCCTCTGTTACGGGGTAAACGCAGGCGGTAACAATCCTAAAGCCTCTGCCCTCGTTAGCCTCAACAACGCAGATACGGCAAGCGCCGATCTCGTTCTTTTCCTTCATAAAGCACAATGTGGGAATTTCAATTCCCGCTAAACGCGCGGCGTCTAAAATAGTAGAGCCCTTAGGCACGCTTACAGAAATACCGTTTATTTTAACATTTAACATTTCCATTTATATCAGGCTCCTTTCTTACTTTTTAACAATCGCGCCGAACGGACAGTTGGAAATACAAGCACCGCACTTAATACAAGCGGTTTGATTGATTTCATGCAGATTCTTGATAGTACCGGTAATAGCGCCCACAGGACAGTTACGGGCGCACTTTGTACAGCCCTTACACTTATCGGCTTCAATTGTGTAAGAAACGAGGTCCTTACATACGCCTGCGGGACATACCTTATCCTTAACATGAGCAACATACTCTTCACGGAAGAACTTAAGTGTTGCAAGCACGGGGTTAGGAGCAGTCTGACCGAGACCGCAGAGAGAGTTCTGCTTGATGTAGTGGCAAAGCTCCTCTAACTTGTCGATATCCTCTAAGGTGCCGTTGCCCTTTGTGATTTTATCGAGCATCTCAAGAAGTCTTCTTGTACCAACACGGCAGGGCGTACACTTACCGCAAGATTCGTCAACCGTAAATTCAAGGAAGAACTTAGCCATATCTACCATACAGGTGTCCTCATCCATTACGATAAGTCCGCCCGAGCCCATCATACAGCCGATAGCGGTTAAGTTATCGTAATCAACCTCGGTATCGATAAGGTTTGCGGGAATACATCCGCCTGAAGGACCGCCAGTTTGAGCCGCCTTAAACTTCTTGCCGTTCGGAATACCACCGCCGATGTCATAAATAATATGGCGAAGTGTAGTACCCATCGGAATTTCAACAAGGCCGGTATGCTCGATGTTTCCACCCAAAGCGAACACCTTAGTACCCTTGGATTTCTCGGTGCCCATTGAAGCAAACCAATCTGCACCGCGGAGAATAATCTGCGGAATGTTTGCAAAGGTTTCAACATTGTTTTCAACGGTAGGCTTACCGAAAAGACCCTTAACTGCCGGATAGGGCGGACGGGGCTTCGGCTCGCCTCGGTTACCCTCGATAGAGGTCATAAGAGCGGTTTCCTCACCGCAAACAAAGGCACCTGCACCCAGTCGAATATGTAAATCAAAGTCAAAGCCTGAATCAAAGATATTCTTGCCTAAGAGTCCGTATTCACGGGCCTGGTCAATAGCCATCTGCAAACGGTTAACCGCAATCGGATACTCCGCACGGACATAAACAAAGCCCTGCGTAGCGCCGATAGCGTAACCGGCTATTGCCATAGCCTCAATTACAGAGTGGGGGTCGCCCTCAAGCACCGAACGGTCCATAAACGCACCCGGGTCACCCTCGTCGGCATTACATACAACATACTTCTGGTCTGCCTTATTAGGAGCACAGAGCGCCCACTTTCGTCCCGTGGGGAAGCCGCCGCCGCCTCTGCCGCGAAGGCCTGAATCGGTAACAACCTTAATAACATCCTCGGGTGTCATTTCGGTAAGCACCTTACCAAGAGCGGCATAACCGTCCATAGCGATATACTCATCGATATTTTCGGGGTTGATGACACCGCAGTTACGCAAAACTACACGGTTCTGTGATTTATAGAACGCTGTATCGCTCAAGGCTACATTTGCGGCTTCTACCTTTTCATCCCCTGTATCGTTATAAACAAGGCGTTCAACAATTCTACCCTTTAAGAGATGCTCCTCAACGATTTCCTTAACATCCTCGGGAGTAACTCTGCTGTAAAATGTACCGTCGGGATAAACGATAACAACAGGGCCCAATGCGCAGAGACCGAAACAACCGGTCTGTACAAGCTTTACCTCATCGGAAAGTCCGAAGGACTCAATATTCTCAGCAAAAGCCTTTTGAATGTCCTGACTTCCTGAAGAGGTACAACCCGTACCGCCGCAAATCAATACATGTGCACGAATCATAATTTTACCTCCATTTATTCCTTATGACCGGCAACAGTATATTCGTTTACAACCTTGCCGCCCTTAAGATGCTCTTCAACAACACGTCTGGCCTTTTCGGAGGTCAACTTAACATAAGTGACCTTTTCCTTGCCCGCCTCGAAAACCTCAACGATAGGCTCTAACTGGCAAAGACCTATACAGCCTGTCTGAGAGACTGTAACCTTGTCCGAAAGACCCTCCTTGTTTACTTCCTCAACAAGTGTGGCAAGTATCGGACGTGCGCCTGCCGCGATACCGCAGGTTGCCATTCCGACAACTACGCGTATACCGTTTACGCCTTCACGAAGGATAACCTTATCCTTCATTTTGTCCTTTATTGCCTGTAATTCAGCCAATGACTTCATAATTTTCTTCCTTTCATAAAGAATATTGTTCTTTTAGATATTCTTCTATCCATTTTATTACCTCATAACTGTTAAGCGGGACTTCCCCCAAAACGGCTTTAAGCTCCCTTGTATCAAGCAAAACCGTTTTACCGGAAAATATATGCTTAAACAGAAAATCGGTATCAGGATGACCCTGTATGAGTGTTAAAACACTCGATATAACATCGCCAAGCGGCGTCATATCAATATGATTTTTATTAAATTCCGCTCTCAATGCCGTACCGTGATTTTCGGGATAATCCTTTTCACAGCGGGAGTCGATTTGAAGCCTTCCCCCGGTCTGCTCGGCAGCAAGCTTTAAAAGCGGTATGCCCATTCCTACCTTGCGGGTGGTTCTGGTCGTGTAAAAGGGGTCGGTAACCGATTTTAAAATTTCCTCGGTCATACCGCAACCGTCATCCTTTATGGTAAGCACCAAGCGTTCCTCGGTTTCCTCAACCGTAATCTCGGTAAGTGCAGCCCCCGCCTTAACGGAATTTTCGGCAATATCAAGAATATTGAGGGATAATTCCTTCATACTTCACCCCGCAAGTAACTTATTACTGCTTCGGCCGCATTTTCCCTTTCACTATCAAGCTCAAAAAACATATCCTTCTCCCTTATATCCCAAAGGTAATGTGCGTCCGAGCTTGAAACTATCCGTTTTTGATATCCTTCGGCGTACTCGTGCGTCTTTTCGCTGTCGTGAACCTCGCAAACCGGAAAGTAAGGCTTCTCGGGGAAAGCACCCAAAACAGCTAATATTCCGTTTGCCTGGCGGTCTATATGAGCCGGAAAACAAACCCCGCCAAAGCTTTTTACAAGCTCTGGTGCCTCGTCAAGGGAAACCGTCGTTGCATTTAAAAGCAGATTTTCCTCGGTACCTATTATATTATCCTCATCATCGCAAATAAGCTGATTTCCGAAAATATCGGTACGGTTTTTAATAGGTATTATTCTGCTTTCAATATATTCACTAAACGCCATGGCATTATCGAGTATATCAAAAAGGCAAACCATATGAATATCCTCTGCGGTGGTAAGCTCCATACCGCCTAAAGGTATTATTCCGTGCCTTTTTGCCGCCTTAAAAAAAGCAGGACAATTTTTTGCAGTGTTATGGTCGGTAAGTGCCATAATATCAAGCCCGTTTAACTCCCCCATTCCGGCGATGCTGTCAGGCGTCGCCTCGTCGTCCCCGCAGGGGGAAAGACAGGAATGAAGGTGCAAATCGTAATAGTATTTCATAGCAATTCATAAAGCAGTACAGCTGCATCATACGCACTGCCCGAGAAAGAGAGAATGTTAATCCCCTTCTTGGTTGCCGATTTCGCTATATCCTCGGTTATCTCGACACCCTCTGCTGCAATTATGCAGGCGGTATCCGCTAAAGCTGCTACTGCCAACACATTTATGTTCGACATTATAGTAATCCAAGCGTCCCCACTATTTGCCCTGCCCATTACCCAGCTTAACAGGTCACCGATGTAAACTCCCGTGATTTCACGCTCAGGCTCCGGTAGTGTGACAGGTGAAAATCCGTGTTCCTTTAAAGCCTCAACCGTCACTTTGCTCACCGCCGTCCTTCTCTGCATTTTTAAGCCTTATGAGGCAATCTTCAAGCTTAGCGTTATGCTTTACAATATCCTCTGCAAGCGCTCTGCAATTAGGTGCTCCGCAGGAGCCGCAGTCAATGCCCGGCAGCTCGTCTTTGAGCCTTTGAATATCCGACATCATACGCATAGATTCCGCCATACTGTCGCTAAGCCTTGAAATGGGGTGGTAGGTGGGTATCTCGTTAAAGATATATCCGTCGGGAATATAGCCACTTTCCTCTTTTGACAGGAAATTCTGCGAAACGGGCAGATAACGGCGCAGGGATTGAAGCCTTGCCTTTGCGATAAAGGGATTTTGTATTGTCATAACCCCACCGACACAGCCGCCGGTGCAGGCGTTAAGCTCGATAAATTCAAGGGGCGGAATATTTCCGTTCTCCACCTGATCGAGCACACGGATTACATTATCAATCCCGTCGGCCGCAAGGTAATTCTCATTAAAAATCGCCATTGCCTCACCGCCGCTGGTCGCCCAGCCTATGCCGATAACTCCCGAATTTGAAAGGGCTTCCACATCGCTGTCATGCCTCATTTTAGCGATAAGCTGAAAATAAATATCGTTTATCGAGACAACAACATCCACTTTGCTTTTATAACCTGCGAAGCCGTTTTTAACATAGCTTGATTTTGCGGGACAGGGCGAAATAAAGCAAACGCCTATCTCTTCGGGCTTAAGCTCGGGATGCTCTCTTTCCGCCTTTTCTCTGGCTAAAGATGCCGCAACCTCCATCGGAGGGAGCATATGGATTATATTATCCGTAAGTGACGGAAAGCGAAGACCTATAAGCCTTATAACCACGGGGCAAGCCGAGCTTATCGCCGGTTTTTTGACACCCTCGGTTTTAAGGTAAAGCCTTGTGTAGGCACTTACCAGCTCCGCAGCAGCAGAAACCTCATACACATCGTCAAAGCCGATTTTTAAAAGCCCGTCCAGCACATAATCCACATCGTCAAGATTATCAAACTGGCCGTAAAGGGTGGGTGCGGGAAGTGCTATCTTCCACTTAAAGCGGTCCATACCGGAAAGCCTGCCGCTCACCGCCTTTTTGGCGTTATGGGGACAAACCCGTATACACTCGCCGCAGTCTATGCACCGTTCCTGATTAATCTGCGCATGCCCATCCTTAATTCTGATAGCCTCGGTGGGGCAGTGCTTTAAGCAGGTGGTGCAGCCGCTGCATTTTTCGACATCAAGATGAACCGAATGTTCGTATGTATTCATAAAGAAAACCTGCCGAAATAATATTTTTTAAATATTAACTCTCATGGTTATGTCGGTCCCAGCACCGACGGTGGATTTAATATCCATATAATCTGTGTACCGTTTCATATTGGGCAGTCCCATTCCCGCACCGAAGCCTAAGGAACGGATATTGTCGGATGCGGTGGAAAATCCCTCCTGCATAGCCTCTTCTATATCCTTAATTCCCGGGCCCCTATCGCTTAGGAATATTTCAACACAGTCTTCGGTCACGGTAACCTCGGCGACACCGCCGCCCGCATGAATAACCATATTGATTTCACCCTCATACATCGCAATTGAAACACGGCGTATTGTTTCGGGAGAAAGTCCCAACTGCCTTAAATTCTTTTTGACCTGAACCGACGCCTTTCCTGCCGAAGTGAAATCGTCCCCGTCCACATCAAAACGGAATTTTAATGCTTCAGACATTTTTAACCCTGTTGCCTACGAGACCGTTGCTGTAAAGCAGTCCGCAAGCCTCGTACATTCTTTTATCTGTCGCGAGAATAACTATACCGCTTTCCTTTGCAAGCTCTGTCATTTCGGCAGTAGGCATCTTAGAGCGAACGAAAACAATACAGTTCATATCCATCATTTCCGCGGTTCTTATAACCTGCGAATTGACAAGTCCGGTAAGCAACACAGCCTGGTCCTTAACATATGCCAGCACATCACTCATCATATCGCTGCCGCAGGCGGAGTAAACATGCTTACCCAAGCCCTCCTCACAGCAGACAACCTTAGCTTCAAGCAATTCCTTAATGGTACTGATTTTCATACAGATTTATCCTTTCGGACAGATTAAACTTAAGCAAAGCTACAAATCCGAACCCGATTTTAAAGGGCGGGTTTTCGCCTTTGCTTATTTACCGTATTTTTCGAGTATGCCGTCTACATCATCAACGGTAAGTCTGCCGTAAACTTCTTCATTAACGGTAAGTACGGGAGCCAAACCGCAGGCACCTATGCAACGGCAGGCGGTAAGGGAATATCTTCCGTCAGGCGTACATTCGTCCGCACCGATACCCAACTTTTCGCTGAGCTTGTTGAAAATATCGCCTGAACCCTTAACATAGCAGGCAGTACCCAAGCATACAGAAATGTTGTACTCACCCTTAGGTGAAAGTGAAAACTGTGCGTAGAAGGTAGATACGCCGTAAACCTTTTCAAGGGGCACATCCATACCCTCGGCTATCATTTCCTGTACTTCCATCGGAAGATAACCGTAAATATCCTGTGCCTGCTGCATAACAGACATTAACAAGCTTTTATCATGCTTGTTCTCTTCGATTACTTCCCTCAGCTTCTGTTCCTGTTCAGCTGTTCCCTTAAAGGGAAGGCTGCTGATCTTTTTTTGCATGAACCGAATCCTCCTTCGATTAATTGTATAGCATTTTGACCGCCGTAAAATTCGCAGTATGCCAAAATCTACATATACATATGTAGTATAACATATAATTCTCGTTTTGAAAAGACCTTTTCGACAAATTTTTAACATGATTTTCGGAAAATATTTTGCCAATTTATAAAAGATTGCAAACAATAAAGTAATATAGTATAATATATGTAATTTCATTTTGCGAGGTAAACCTATGAAACGCATTTTAAAAGCGGTATGCCTGATACTTGCAATTCTTACTGTGCTTCTCTCTGCCGCCTGCGGAGACAGCTATCAGGACGCTATTATATATTTTGAAATACCCGAAAAGCCCTGCACCGTAGACCCACAAACCGCCTCTACCGATTCGGAGCTTGCTATAGTCGCCAACATCTTTGAGGGGCTTTTGCGTAAAAACGAAAGCGGAGCTATTGTGGGCGGAGCCTCAAAAAGTTTTGAATACAACAATTTAACATATACCTTTAAATTAAGGGAAGATATTGTTTGGAGCAATGAAGAACCCCTTACCGCTGATGATTTTGTATTCGCATTCCGCCGTGCGGTCTCTCCCGAAACAAGGGCACCATTTGCTTCCCGCCTTTTTCCTATTAAAAACGCAAAGGAAATATATGAAGGCAAAAAAAGCGCAGAAACCCTCGGCGTATCCGCTCCCGACAGTACCACGCTTATAATAAAGCTTTCTTACGAGGACGAAAGCTTTGAAGAAGCCCTTACAACCTCGGTTGCTATGCCCTGCAATGAAAGGTTCTTTAATGAATCTGCGGGAAAATACGGTCTCTCAGCCGAGCACACCCTTTCCTGCGGAAGCTATAAGCTTACAAAATGGAACAAGGAACGCTTTGGTATAAGGCTTTACTCCAACAGCTTTTATACAGGCACCTTTCCCGCTAAAAATTCAGCGGTTTACATCACTAAGGATAAGGACGACACCCCGATAGAACGGCTTATGGGTGGCAATGTGGACATTGCATTTATCGATTCTTCCCTTAAGGACAACGCCCACGCAAACGGATTAAAGACCATCGACTATGAAAATATCTGCTGGTTTTTGACAATAAGCTCCGAGTTTTCCGCGGATATGCGTAAATCGCTTGCTATGCTGGTGGGCAATCAGGTGTACGGAAGGGACCTTAAAGCAGGATACACTCCCGCTGATTCGGTTTTTCCATCGGTCATAAAGTCGGACGCAGGGTCTTCAGGAATGACGCTTTATAACCTTGAGGCCGCAAAAACCCTATTTTCAAAAGAAATATTAAAGCTTGAAGGCAAAAAATTCCCCTCGGGCGTAAAGCTTTACTATTACGATAACTCGGTTATAAAGCCTGTTATAACCGATATTGTGGGTCATTGGCAAAACAATCTCGGGGCTTTTGTTAATATTGAAGCGGTAGACAGTGCCGAAAAGCTTACCGGGGAGCTTAAAAAGCAAACCCTTAATATGGCGGTCTTCCCTGTCCGAGCCGACAGCGGGGATATCGACGAATATCTTTCAAATTTCGATGTTACCGCAGTAGGACAAGGCGAAGCCGAAATTCAAACCAATATCCTTAAATCAAACAATATTATTCCAATCGCTTTTCAAAACACCACCATTGCCTATTCACCGGATTTAAGCGATGTGTTTACCTCATTCGGCAACGGATATATTGATTTTTCCTTTATAGTAAAAACAAAATAAAAAAATTAAGGGCTGTCGAAAAACAGCCCTTAATTTTTAGAAATTATTTAAAGAATAACGGCAGCTTTTCAAGAAAGATAATATCCTTCCTATCTGCAGCGTCGCCCTCTGCCAAAAAGGCACAGGCGGCGGCTTCCTCGCCTCCCGCTTCCTTTACAAGCTCTCTTACTGCGGCAAGTGACTCACCCGTGCTTATAACATCGTCAATAATAAGCACCCTCTTACCTTTCAGCATATTAACCTCTGTTTCACCGAGAAACAAATGCTGTTCATTTTTGGTGGTAATCGAAGTGACATTTACATGGAGCGGATTGCGCATATAAACCTTTACTCCCTTGCGGGCTATTACATAAGGCTTACCCGTCTGCCTTGCCATTTCGTAGGCAATCGGTATGCTTTTTGCCTCAGGAGTAAGTATAACATCAAACTCGGGAAGCTTTTTAAGCAGTTCCGCACAGCCAGCAACGGTAAGCTCAACATCGCCGAAAATAATAAATGCGGCAATATCCAATTTATCATTTACAGGAAATTTTTCAAGCTTTCTTTCAAGCCCCGCAATTTTTAAAGTATAATATTCTGCCATTTCCAACAACCTCTTTTAATATATAATACTCTTTATCAGCCGGGAGGCCACGCAAGGTTGCGGCGTGCCAGCAGATGAAAATGGATATGGTGAACAGTCTGTCCCCCATCCTCGCCGCAGTTGTTGACAACACGGTAACCTTTTTCGAGGTTTTCCTGCTTTGCGATTTTTGCAATCGCCTCAAAAACCTTTGCAATCTCTATGCTGTTCTCCGCATTTATTTCATCAGCCGAGCCGATATGCTTTTTAGGAATCACTATCGCATGAAACGGAGCTTTAGGGTCAATATCACAAAATGCATAGACATACTCGTCCTCATAAACCTTTGTGCTCGGAATTTCTCCCGCAACTATTTTACAAAAAAGACAGTCCGACATTTTTTTATCCCCTTATCTGTGTGGCAAAAAGCGCATTTGCCGCCGCAAGAGCCTCATTCACCTTAGAAACATCCTTGCCGCCCGCCATTGCAAGGTCGGGCTTGCCGCCGCCGTTTCCGCCGGCTATTTTAGCTATCTCACGCACCAAATTTCCTGCGTGAGCGCCCTTTGCAACGGCATTTTTTCCGCAGGAAACACAGAAGGTCAGCTTGCCGTCATTAACCGCAGCTAAAACAGCAATTACATCATCATTTTGATTCTTAACAGTATCGGCGGTTTTTCTAAGCTCGTCCGAAGCCGCACCGTCAAGAGCGCCTGTAACTATGCGAAGTCCGCCAATTTCCTGTGCGTTCTTTAGAAGCCCGTCAATCTTGCCGGATGCTATCTTAGCCTCGGCTTTTTCAAGTAGCTTTTCGGTGTCACGCAGTTCCTTTGTAAGCTGTTCGGCTCTGCGGACAATATCCTTTTCCGAGGTTGCCTTTAAAGCCACCGCCGTTTCGGCTGCAAGCTGCTTATAATCCTCGATGAGCTTTAGAACATTATAGCCTGTAACCGCCTCAATTCTTCTTACTCCCGCCGCAACGCTTGCTTCGGAAATAATTTTGAAAAGACCAATTTTAGCGGTATTGTCAATATGCGTACCACCGCAAAGCTCAATCGACCTATCGGGAACATTTACAACCCGTACAACATCGCCGTATTTTTCGCCGAACAGAGCCATTGCGCCGAGCTTTCTTGCCTTATCAATGGGCATTTCGCTGTTTTCTACGGTAACACCGGCAAGCACAGCATCGTTTACAAAGCTTTCCACTAAGGCAATTTCTTCAGGGGTAAGAGCAGAGAAATGGGTAAAGTCAAAACGGACTGTATTCTCATTTACAAGCTGACCCGCCTGCTCAACATGGGTGCCCAAAACCTTACGGAGTCCCGCCTGTAAGAGGTGTGCGGCGGTGTGGTTGCGGCGTATAGCCTCACGGCGCTCATCATCAATAACAGCAGTAACCTCGGCATCTACTGCGGCTGTTCCCTTCACTACCGTACCGAAGTGGGTGAACACCCCGCCGGGGGTTTTCTTAGTATCGGTAACCTTAAGCTCAAAATCAGCGGCTTTAATAACGCCCGTATCGCCTACCTGACCGCCGCCCTCGCCGTAGAAAACGGTTTTATCAAGCACGATAATTGCCTTTTCACCCTCGCCTGCGGCTACTGTATGCTCGCCGTTTGTCACAATGTCAAGAATTTTAGAGGTACACTCATTTTCGGTATAGCCTAAAAATAAAGTAGCGCCAACGCCGTCAAAGCTTATGCCGTCGCTCTTCCAACTTTCCGCATCGGCGGATTTTCTCGAGGAACGGGCAAGCTGTCTCTGCTTTTCCATGAGCTCATTGAAGGTTTCCTCGTCCACCGTCATATTTTTTTCAGCTAAAATATCCTTAGTAAGGTCAAGGGGGAAGCCGTAGGTATCATA
>CAJGCQ010000029.1 GCA_904501875.1 Clostridiaceae bacterium
CCGCTGTCGGATTTAAGGCTGCCGTAAACCACAGCCTCATACTCACGGGTAAAGGAATGCTCCTTTATCTGCTCGGCTAATTTATTATGTGCAAAATCGTTTTTTGCAACCATTAAAAGTCCGCTTGTGTCTTTATCAATTCGGTGGACAATACCCGGGCGCATAACCCCGTTAATCCCCGAAAGCGAATCGCCGCAATGATACATAAGCGCATTTACAAGGGTGCCAGAATAATTACCCGCTGCAGGGTGCACTACCATACCCTTTGGCTTGTTTACAACGAGCAGGTCACTATCCTGATACACTATATCAAGAGAGATATTCTCGGGGGTTATATCATAAACCTCAGGGTCAGGCAGAGTGATTTCCACCCTGTCCCCATCCTTTACCTTGGCATTTTTGGCGGCCACTTTGCCGTTTATAAACACATTTCCGTCTGCAATAAGTCCCGCCGCACGGGAACGGGTTATCTTGGCTTCTTTAGCGGTAAAAACATCAATACGCACTGTTTCCCCGCTAAAGACCGTTTCAATCCTCTCCATTGCCCTGCTCCGAAAGATTTAGAGGCTTTTTTTGCTTTTCTTCCTTTATAGTATCCAAAATAAAATAAAGAATCAGAAGCCCCGCTCCGACAACAACAGCACAGTCAGCCACATTAAACACGGGAAAGGAAGGGAAAAACTCAAAATGCAGAAAATCAACAACATTTCCCCCTCGGAATATGCGGTCAATCATATTGCCGATACCGCCCGAAAGTACAAGGCTTATAGCCCACAGCATAAGACGGTTTTTTTTGCCGTATTTAACATACAAAAAAATACAAAAGGCCATTATCACAACGGTTATCGGAACAAGTATTAAGGTGTGACCGTACAAAAGTCCCCATGCGCCGCCACGGTTATGAATATAAGTAAGGTTAATGAAGCCATTTATAAAGTCCCGAGACTCACCGAGAAGAAAATTAGCCGAAATATAATATTTTGTAAGCTGGTCTGCTAAGATTAATAAAGCCCCGCACAAAACAGCTAATATATATGAAATCAAATACTTCGCTCCCTGTATATAGTTTATTCTTCGTCTGCTTCGGCAGGTGTATCGTCGGTCACCGTAAAACCATTATCGGGCTTTGCCGTCTGAGTGCTGTCAACAGCATTATTTTCAGCAGGCTCGGGTGAGACGGCGGGTGCTACTATAAAGTTTTCGGGTTCAGGCGCTTTGTCAACCGCCGCAGACACCGCCTCAGCAATGCGCTTCGGGTCCATAGGAACTGTATCCGGCAGGGCCTTTAGCAATTCAAGATGTTCCTTATATTTAGCCGAAACCGCTGCCCTAAATGCGGACATCTCCATTTTAAGCTTGTCATAAAGCAGCTGCTGTCTTGCTACACTGTCCTCTGCGGCAGCTTTCATACTGTCTGCTTTAATCTGTGCGGTCTTAACCATATCTGCAAGCTCTTTTTCAAGGTTAGCCTTGCGTTCCTGTGCCTTAAGCTCAAAGGCGTTAGCAAGCTCCTTTTCATGTGCGGTTATAACCTCAATGTTAGTCTCGGCATTCTTTACAATCTGCTCGCTCTTCTGCTTTGCCTCGTCTACTATCTGCTCGGCAAGCTTCTGTGCCGAAAGAAGTACATTTTGAATGCTGTTCTGAGAGCTTTTAAGGCTTTCTATTTCCTTATCCAAAGACTCAATTTTTGCTCTGTACTCCTTAATTGCTCGGTCAAACTGGGCATAGTCCGACTCGATTTTATCGAGAAGAACATCTACCTCCTCCTGCTTGTAGCCGCTCATTGATTTTGTAAATTTAACATTTCTGATTTCAGCAGCAGATAACATTGGAATGCCTCCTAAATATATTTTTTGTAATTAATTATAATTCTGTTCTTCTTAGTCCTATTATTAAGGGAACCGAGTAAAAATCTTCCCTTTCCCCGAACCGAGATTATATCCCCCTCGGCAACCGATTTTGTCGGCTTGGTTACAGGCACAGAATTAACCGACACAATACCGTAAGCTATGGCTTCAAGCGCTTTTGTTCGTGAAAAGCCGCAGAGAGCAGATATTACGCAATCAATTCTATCGGATGCGGCTGTGTCGGTAAATTCTATAAGCTCATCACCCTTCGGAAGGGGGAGTGTGTATCCGTCGGTCACGGCAACCCCTGTATGACCTATTTTTGTAACCTGATTTTTTATGTAATCACATATTTCATCGGTCACAAAAACTACAGCCCTGCCCTGCTCGGTTAAAATATCACCCACAGTTTCCCGCTTTATTCCAAGGGCCATAAGAGAGCCTAAAAAATCACGGTGGGAAAGAACATCGCTTTCCCTGAATTTAAAGGTAAGGGCGCTTATTGGGAAGGAATTTTCCGCCATCCAATCGGGAAAACAGCCCAGCATTACCCTTTCGGCGGTATCATAACCGCCGAAAAAGGCAGTACGGCAAACTATATTTTTGAGGGTTTGACGCGCTAAAACCGCTTCGGCAGCCGAAAGAAAGCCTAAAAATTTAGGCTTTGAGGTTTTGGCGCAAATATCGGCAGTATCCTTTAGCCTTGCTTTAAAAAGCTCGGTTTCCATTAAAAGTAGCCTTTGGTGGCATCATCAAAATCCTCGAGCATCAATTCACCCAGAACATCCACATTAGTAGGAACGATTATAAAGGTGCTGTTTGCAACCTTGCGGATATTGCCGCCGTTAGCATATGCAACGCCGCTTAAAAAGTCAACAATTCTGCGGGAAACATCACGGTTAGCCACCTCAAGGTTTAAAACAACCGTCTTTCTTGCGTTTAAATGGTCGGCAATAGAGGTTACATCCTCAAAGCGGTCAGGTTTAACAAGAACAACCTGCATCTGCGACTGATTAAAGTTCACGGTTTTGCCCTTTCCGCCCAAGCGTATAGAAGGCTCGGTGGATTTTACCGAGGGTTGCTCATAAAAGGCCGCTTTTTTCGGCTTCTCTGCCGGCTTTTCCTCTTGTGTATCCTCGATTTCTTCCTCGAATTCGTCCTCATCAGGTACATTCATTATGTTTTTTATGCTGTCTAAAAGTCCCATTTTTTTCTGCTCCTTATCAATTTTATTTATATATGCGTCTGCCGAAAAGAGAAGTCCCCACCCTAACAAGGGTAGCACCCTCCTCGGCGGCAATATCAAAATCATTTGACATTCCCATCGACAGTACGCTCATATTACTATTATCTATTTTTTTGCCCCTAATGTCAATAAACAGTTTATACATTTTACGGAAATATTTTCGGCTTTCTTCGGGAAAATCGGTTACAGGCGGTATAGCCATCAGTCCTTTTACCTTTATTGCAGGCAATTTTGCAATTTCTTCTACCGCATTTTCCAGTTCATTAGGTGCAAAGCCCGACTTTGACTCTTCACCGCCGATATTAACTTCCAGGAGAATGTCCATTTCAATTCCGTTTTTTAACGCCTGTTTTGAAATTTCATTTGCAAGCCGCAGAGAATCAACCGATTCTATCATTTCAACCTTATCGATAATGTCCTTAACCTTATTTGTCTGCAAATGGCCTATAAAATGGCTGTGGGCGGGCTTTAAAAGGCTGTGCTTTGAAAGCAGCTCCTGCACACGGTTTTCGCCGATATGGGTGATTCCCTTTTCTATTGCGTAGTTTATTGTATCGGCATCCACCGTCTTTGTTGCAGCAAGCAGGGTTATATCCTTTATATTACGCCCCGATCTTTCCGCTGCGGTATTCAGTCTTTCCCAAACCCTTTCAAAATTAAAATCAAATTCCTCAGCTGATAATTTTTCCATCATAAAGGTTCTTTCCTTTCACGATAATCTCATCGTAGAGTCTAAGTACTGAGTTATCATCGGTCTGCTTTTCACATATCAAATATTCACCGTCGGTAAAGATTACCTTCACCTCAACAAACTTCACCTGCATACCCGTAAGCACATAAACACCCCGCTTTGAATCCACAACACGAAGGGCGCTTTTGGGCACCTTTAATCCGCTGTATTCCTTTTTCACAACCGTCATAGGGCCTGTTCTCATGGAGGCTAGTTCGCTGTTCATATCGTTGCAGGCGAAAAGCACAACCGCACTTGAGCCGCTTTCTGATATGTTGATTTTGCTTACGGTAACAGGCAGCTTAGGATAGCTTTTTACCGAGGTATATAATGTAAGATTGTCCCCAACTTTATAATTAAGAGACTCATCAATAGTCACCTCGGCGGCGATATACCACTCATAATCCGAAACGATTTTTCCTACAACGTTATCTTGCACGCTTTCGGCCTTTATACCTTCAAGATATTCGGGAGTTATAGCGTCTAAATTATCACATTTAAGGATATTTTCATATCCGTCCGCATTAGAGACAAAATAGCCCGACATCTCTGCCTTTAAAGTACTTTTTGCCGTGGGCAGAGATGCGGAAAGTTGTTCCCTTTCGGCATTGAGAGCCGTGAGATGAACCGAAAAATCTGCTGTTTGACCCATAGCCGCCTGCCGTCTGTTATAAGAGGAGAGGAGCTCTTCTGATTTTTCCGAAAAGCTATCGTAATTACCGCCCGAACCGCTTAGGATAAGACTGTTCAAATTCCTTGCAATCTTTGAATTTATCATATCAAGGTCGGCCGCCTCTAAATCGTTGTAGCTTAACATTTCCTCGATATCCGCTATTTTACCGTTTACCGAATCCAATCTTTCGAGGGTGATTGAAGCAGATTCGCTATCGTAAATATTAGCGATTACGCCGTCCTTTGCAACACGGTTGCCGTCCCCTATTATAAAGTGCATAACCCCGCCGCCCGACGAAGTTACGAGAGTTTCGTTCCTTATTATTATTCCCGTAATATTCAGACCGTCCGCAATATCGCTGAAAACTGCCGTTTCGGTCTTTACGGGCTTATAAATGGAGGAAACTGCCTGATGAAAGGCAAAAACCGTAATCAGCAGAATAACGAAGCCTTTAAGTACTGTTGTTCCCTTCATTCTGTTTCCTCCCTTTCTAAAAATTCTTTTATGAGCCTTGCGGCATCTTTTACAGGATTCACTGTCTCGTCAGCGTAAATCCAATTTATGCGTTTATCCCTGTTAAACCAGGTAAGCTGTCTTTTTGCGTAGCGTCTTGTTTGCCGTTTTAGGTTTTCTGCAGCTTCACTGAGACTGCACTCGCCCCTTAAATAACCCGCAAGCTCTTTATGTCCTATCGCCTGCACCGCACCGCCGCTCTCCTTAAGGGCGGCTTCTGCTTCCTCTGAAAGTCCGTTTTTAAGCATTATATCAACCCTTTGATTTATGCGTTCATAAAGCTTTTCACGGTCTCGGTAATTAATACCTATCAAAAGCGGCTTAATATGCTCCTCGCCTTTACGGGAAAGCTCGTTTTGTTCAGTAATGGTTTTACCAGTTGTTTTATAAACCTCAAATGCACGGATTATTCTGCGGCGGTTATTCGGGTGCAGTCTTTTAGCTGTATCAGGGTCAAACCCCGATAATTCCTTTAACATTTCCTCTGCGCCGATTTGGTCAAAGTGGTTTTCGAGGTCTCTGCGGAGTGCATAATCGGTCTCTTCGTCGGTATATTCCGTATTGTCGGCAAGGGAGCTTATATAAAGTCCTGTACCGCCTACTACTATTGGCAAATTTCCCCTATTTGCAATATCAGCTATAACACCTCGTGCCGCCTTTACATAATCAGCCACAGAGTAGTTGATGCTTGGCTCTAAAAATTCCAACAGATGGTGGGGTATGCCCCCCATTTCCGAAATATCGGGAGCGGCAGAGGCAATGTGTATTCCTTTATAAATCTGCATGGAATCGGCAGAGACTATCTCCCCTGAAAACTTCTCTGCAAGTGTAATTCCGAGTCCCGTTTTGCCCGAGGCAGTGGGCCCTACAACGAAAACTGTTTTTATCCTGCTCATTGTATTCTGCCGAACTGCTTTTCAAGCTCCCGACGCTTGATTTCAAACGCCACGGGACGACCATGTGGACAGTACATAATATCGTCCGAATAAAGCACCCTTTCAGCTAATTTTTTTTGCTCTGTCGGGCTTGTTTTACTGCCCGCCTTAATCGCCGCCTTACAGGCAACGGTGTGATATAGGTCGTCAAGCCTTTCGAGCTCGGCGGAATGGTTTTTAATTAAGCTTTCGGCAAGCTCACCGATTAAAGCCTCAGCATCAGATGCGGTAAGAGTAGAAGGAACCGACAAAATCCTCACCGTAGAGTTTCCGAAATCTTCAATTTCAAATCCGGCTTTTAAAAGCTCCTCGGTGTTTTGTATCACCGCAGAATATTCCTCACGGGGAAGTACCGCCGTCACGGGGGTTAAGAGTGCCTGAACGGCTACCCCCTGTTTGCTTTTGAGCTCATTGAACAAAATACGCTCGTGGGCTGCGTGCTTATCTATCATATAAATGCTGTCGCCCATCTGGACGATTATATATGTCAAAAAAGCCTCACCTATAAGAATTATCTCGGGGCGTTCGTCTTCTATATCCTTGGTTATGTCAACCGATAATTCCTTTGTCGGTGAAGCCGAAATCACAACCTCGGTTTTTTGAATAGGCTGTATATTTTCGACTCTTACAGGCTCAACCCTCTCTCCGTGCTCACCAACCGTTGAAAAATTATCCATAAACACAGGTCTTGAAGGACATCTTAAAGTGTTGTTGTTATGTAAACCAATTTCTCTCGGATAAGCTTTTTCTGCTAAAGTCTGCTCTCTTATCGCCTGTTGGCGGTAATCCTCGGTCTTCAAACGCTCAAAAGGATTAAATGATGGCTCCTTAAATTTAACCTCAGGCCTTGTATCGCCCGCCGTCAGCGCATTTTTAACCGCAGAATAAACAGCGTCAAAAATCCTTCGCTCGTCCGAGAAACGCACCTCTGTCTTGGCAGGGTGAACATTTACATCAACAGTATCAAACGGGACGGTAAGATAGAGCACAAAACCGGGGAATTTGCCAATCATTGCACTGTTCTTATAAGCCTGCTCTGCCGCAGCGGTTACAGTACCCGAGCGGACAAGCCTGCCATTTAAAAAGACGAACTGATAATTTCTTGTAGGCTTACACGAAACAGGTTTGCAGGTGAGCCCCGAAACGGCAATTCGTTCTCTTTCGCCAGAAACCGGAATAAGCGTTCCTGCAAATTCTCTGCCTAAAACGCTGTAAACCGTGCCGCCTATCTTGTTATCTCCTGCAGTATTAAGAGTTTGCTTGCCGTCTCGAATGAATTTAAAGGCAATTTCAGGATGGGAAAGGGCAATTCTGTCCACCACAGCGGCGGCGGCGTTTGCCTCGGAAACATCTTTTTTAAGAAACTTCATCCTTGCGGGGGTATTGTAAAAAATATCACGGATAATTATTGTCGTCCCGTCAGGACAGCCCGCCTCTTCATACAGCTTTTCCTCTCCGCCCTCTATTATATAGTGGGTGCCAAGCTCGCTGCCCTTGGTTTTTGTGAATATTTCCACCTTAGAAACCGAGGATATTGCCGCAAGCGCCTCGCCTCTAAAGCCCAAGGTGGCTATCGCGTAAAGGTCGGCATCTGCTTTGATTTTGCTTGTGGCGTGGCGCAAAAACGCCGTAGGAACATCGCCGTGCTCAATTCCGCAACCGTTATCGGTAATCCTTAAATAGGCTATACCGCCCCTGTTTATCTCAATAGTGATGTTATTAGCTCCCGCATCGATGGAGTTTTCCACCAGTTCCTTTACAACCGATGCCGGTCTTTCCACAACCTCGCCTGCGGCGATAAGCTCGGCTACCTCTTTAGGTAAAAGATTAATTTTCGGCATTTTTACGCCTCCTTTCACATGAATTTTGCTTTGTTAACCAAATCGAATAATATCTGCATTGCCTCAATGGGTGTAAGGGTGTTTACATCAAGCAGTTTAAGCTCCTGCAAAATATCCTGTGCGCCCTGCATTTCAAGGGGCAGCTGCATATTGGGGTCGGGGGCGGTTTTGTAGGTTACAAGCCCCTCGTCCTCGGTTTTCTTTAAAATCTGTTTTGCCCGTTTAATTACATCTTCGGGTATGCCGCCGAGCTTTGCTACCTCTATTCCGTAGCTATCGTCAGCACCACCTCTGACAATGCGCCTTAGGAATGTTATATCGTCCCCACGCTTTTTAACGGCAATATTATAGTTCTTGACGCCTTGGAGCTCGTTTTCCATTTCAGTAAGCTCATGATAATGGGTGGCGAAAAGTGCCTTTGCACCGAGCTTCTTTTTATCGGCAACAAATTCAAGCACCGCCCTCGCTATTGACATTCCGTCAAAGGTAGAGGTGCCTCTGCCAATCTCATCAAGTATAAGCAGGCTTTTATTAGTGGCGTTTTTGAGAATATCGGCAACCTCGTTCATTTCAACCATAAAGGTAGACTGTCCCGCCGCTAAATCGTCCGACGCACCTACACGGGTAAAAATCGCATCAACCACGCCGATTTCAGCGTCATCGGCAGGAACAAAGCAACCGATTTGTGCCATAAGGGTGATAATTGCAACCTGTCTCATATATGTGGATTTACCCGCCATATTAGGGCCGGTTATAATAGCACAGCGGTCTTCCTTCATATTAAGCATAGTGTCGTTTGCCACAAAGGGAGTTTTAATCACCTGTTCAACAACGGGGTGTCTGCCCGATTTTATGATGATTGCACCGCCGTTGTTTACAAGGGGTCGACAATATCTGTTATTGACCGATACCTCTGCCAAAGAACATAGAGAATCCAGCCGCGCTATAGCCGCAGCGGTCTTCTGAAAGCGCTTAAGCTCCTGTGCTGTCTTTTTTCTAACCCCATCAAACAGTTCGTATTCAAGCTGAACCACACGGTCCTTAGCGGTAAGCACCCGTTTTTCAATATCCTTTAGCTCCTCGGTAACAAACCTCTCGCAGTTGGTAAGGGTCTGCTTTCGTATGTAATCCTCGGGTACCTTATCAAGGAAGGAATTTGTAACCTCTATATAATAGCCGAAAACCTTATTGTAACGCACCCGCAGATTTTTAATTCCCGTGCGCTCCCTTTCACGGTTTTCAATTTCAGCTAAAAAGGAAGTTCCGCTGTTCATATCGCTACGAATAAGGTCAAGCTCATCGCTGTATCCGTCTCTTATAAGCCCGCCCTCACGAACGGTAAAGGGGGGATTATCAACTATCGCCCTGTCAATAAGCTCGGCTATATCGTCAAGAGTATCAATCTCTGAATATATTTCCTCTAACATCTTACAATTAACCGAAGACAGCAAATTTTTAAGTATGGGGAAATGGTGCGCCGCATCTGCAACTGCATTAAGGTCTCGGGCAGAGGCGGTGCCGTAAACCACCCTTGACATAAGGCGCTCCACATCCTTTATGCCGGACAGGTATTCCATAGCCTCGCCCCGCAAAACGGTATCCGAGCAAAGCTCCTCTACTGCGTTTTGCCTAAAATTAATACTCGTAATATTAATAAGCGGTTTTTGAAGCCAGCTTCTGATAAGCCGCTTGCCCATTGCGGTTTTGGTTTTATCGAGCACCCACAAAAGCGAGCCCTTTTTGGACTTTGTACGCATTGTTTCGGAAAGCTCCAAATTGCGTATTGCAGTCATATCAAGCCGCATATACTGTGTTCCCGAATAAACCTCGAGCTTGTTAACAGAAATATTGCCGTTTTTACCCGTCTCGTAAAGATAATCTATGACAGCCCCCACAGCCGAAGCTATCGGGTTTTTAGTATCAATTGAGAGCTCCTTAAGCCGTGATTCGCCGAAATGCTTTAAAAGCAGCGGCTCGGTTTTTTGAGCATTAAAGCTCTCTCTCGGCCTTACGGTTACGGTTTGGGGGAATTTTTCTGAAATACAAGTGTAAAGCTCTACGGAAGCCTTATCTAAATCCTCGGAAACCAATAGCTCTTTAGGATTAAAGCGCACAAGCTCATCCGCAACAAAGCTAACCGAATTGTCTGTGCCTAAAACCGTAGCCTGACATTCGCCTGTTGAGGCATCGGTAAAGCAAAGCCCTACCCCGTCCTCAGTTAGAGAAACAGCGGCTAAAAAGTTATTTTTACCCTCTTCAAGCATTGCGTCCTCAATAACCGTACCGGGGGTCACAACCCTAATAATATCCCGCTTTACAATACCCTTTGCGTTGGCGGGATTCTCGGTCTGCTCACAAATAGCCACCTTGTAGCCCTTGTCAACAAGACGGGCTATATAGGCTTCACAGCTGTGATAAGGCACTCCGCACATAGGCGCACGCTCTTCCTGGCCGCAATCCTTACCCGTAAGCACCAAATCAAGCTCTTCGGAGGCTTTTTTTGCATCATCAAAAAACATCTCATAAAAATCGCCGACCCTGAAAAACAGAATACAGTCTTCACTCTGCGACTTGATCTGCATATATTGTTTCATCATAGGAGACAGCTCGTCCACTTTAACTCCCCCGCCTTCAAATAAAATAAGAATTTCTTAATGACAGCCGCCGCAGGAGTCACAGCTACCTGAACAGCCTGTGCTTGTGTCGCAGGTATCGGGGTCTTCGCCCTCAAGCGACTTTGAAATTATCACATTAACCTCGTTTACCATACTGTCAAGCTCCGCCTTTGCGGTGTTGTACTCCACCATAGCGGGGGAAGACATAATATCGCTGTAAACCTTGCGGAGTTTTTCGTTGAGTTCCTTAACCTTTTGGTCATCCTTATTATCGGAACTAACCTCTTTATCAAGCTCCATACGGACGATATTAAACTGACCTATAGCTTCCTGCAGTTCGCTGTCCGAATCGTTTGCAAGCTTTGCCTTTGCGTAGCGGATAAAACGCTCGTCCTGCTGGATTAACTTGCCCAACTCTCTTGCCTTGTCGATAACATTCATTGTGAAAATTCCTCTCGTTTAATTTATTTTACCGTGCCTAAAAGCACGCCGTCATATGAAGTTACTTTAACGGTTACAAATTTGCCGAGCAGAGTCTCGTCCCCTTTAAATTCAATAACCGCCGTACCTGAATTGTGGCCCGACATAAAGCCCTCGTTACTGCCCACCGAGTCACAAAGCACCCTATAGGTTTTACCGATATGCTTTTGTATATTCTTTTCGGCAATTTCCTCCTGAGCTTTTAAAAGCTCGGCAAACCAACTGCCCTTTTCTTGCCTTGAAACGGGGTCTTCCATTACAGCTGCGGGCGTTCCCTCTCGAGGAGAATAAATAAAAGTGAAGAGCGAGGAAAACTCAACCTCTTTCACAAGGCTCAGGGTTTCCTTAAAATCTTCATAGCTTTCCCCGGGGAAACCGACAATTATATCCGAGGTAAGGGACAAGTCGGGTATCTGCTCCTTAGCATAATTTACAAGCTCTAAATACTTTTTGCGGTCATAATGCCTGTTCATACGCTTTAGTATCCTGTCGCTCCCGCTTTGGAAGGGTAGGTGCAGATGACTGCTTACCTTTTCGCAGTCCCTTATGGTATCTATAAGCTCCTTTGTGCAATCTTTTGGATGCGAGGTCATAAAGCGGATTCTGAAATCGCCTTCAAGGGAGTTAATCTGCCTTAAAAGCTCGGAAAAATTAATGCCGC
This sequence comes from Clostridiaceae bacterium, assembly GCA_904501875.1. Lineage (GTDB taxonomy): Bacteria > Bacillota > Clostridia > Oscillospirales > Acutalibacteraceae > UBA737. The sequence continues at coordinate 11,545 of CAJGCQ010000029.1, forward strand.
AGTCGGTACCCTTGCCGTAGGAATTTACATTCTGCCCTAAAAGGGTTATATCCTTATATCCCTCCGCAATCATTTCTTTGGCCTCGGCCAAGATTTTTTGCGGCTCTCTTGAACGCTCACGACCTCTTACATAAGGTACAATACAGTAGGTGCAGAAATTATCACAGCCGTACATAATAGGCAGCCAGCCCTTAAATGTACCATCCCTTTTAATAGGCTGGTCCTCTATTATATCACCGTTATCAAGGGTCAAATCAAATATCCGTTTTCCGCCCGAGAGGCGTTTATAAATAAACTCGGGGAGCCGGTACTGCACCTGAGTGCCGAAAACCATATCTACATAAGGATAGCTTTTTCTTATTTTATCGGCAACGCTTTGCCTTTGAGCCATACAGCCGCAAACCGCAACAATAATATCGGGATTTGCCTTTTTAAGCGCCTTTGTAGTTCCGATGTTGCCGTACACCCTGTCCTCCGCATGTTCACGAACAGCGCAGGTGTTAAATATTATAAACTGGGCTTCGTTCATGTCGTCAGTAATAGTATATCCGCATTTAGTAAGCATTCCCTTAAGCCGCTCGGAATCGCTGACATTTTGCTGACAACCGAAGGTGATAACGCAGGCTTTCGGTGTTTTTTGGTATGATTTAAGCGCAAGGGCGGCGGCTCTTTCGGCATACGCACCCTGTTCAGCCGTAATTTCGGCTGTGCCCACAAAGTTTTGCAATTATAATTCCCCATTCAATCATTAATCACTTTATTATACAATATATCCCGCCGTATGTAAAGACCTTACGGCGGGATATTTTTTACAAAAATGTAAATTTAAATATTAGACTTTAGATATTAGACATTACAACGAAAAGCCGAACTTTACAGCGTATGGCAAAGATGAAGAAAGAACAGATAACCATCCCCTATCTCCCGAAATTCAGACTGTTATAACATTTTCGCCTGTAGCTAATGACTTTTCGGTATTGCCGTAAACAAACCGAGCAGAGACACCTTCGGGCACGGTAACCGA
>CAJGCQ010000030.1 GCA_904501875.1 Clostridiaceae bacterium
AAGTCAACTAAATCCTCTGACGGGGTTATTGTAGACGGCATCGATAACTGCCTTATCAAGCTTTCAAAATGCTGTACTCCGCTTCCGGGGGACGAAATAATAGGCTTTATCACAAGAGGTCACGGGGTTTCCATTCACAAGCGGGACTGCCCGAATGTACCTGTAAATATTGCTGATTCCGCCGAGCCGGAGCGCTGGATTCCCGCACATTGGGACGGCACAAAGACCGATTCCTTTATATCTACCCTTCAAATTGTGGCTATTGACCGTGACGGAATTTTGCTTGATGTTATGAATGCGGTTTACAATATGCGGGTTACTGCCCACAGCGTTACCGCACGGCCCACAAAGAGCGGCAACTGTATTGTGGTGCTTACAATCTCGGTGGAGAGTGTGGAGCACCTAAAGAGTGTTATTTCACGCCTTGAAAAGCTAAAGGACGTGTTCAGTATCGAAAGGATAAATCAGTAATGAAGGCTGTAATTCAAAGGGTGGAGAGTGCGTCTGTTAAGGTTGACGGAAAGACTGTCGGCTCTTGTAAAAAGGGGTATATGATTCTTTTCGGAGCCGAAGAGGGTGACACCGAAAGGGAAGCCGAACTGCTTGCAAGAAAAACGGTTAATCTCCGTGTTTTTTGTGATGAAAATGATAAAATGAACAAGTCTCTGCTTGATGTTGAGGGAGAGGTTTTGGCTATATCACAGTTTACTCTTTGCGCCGATGTAAAAAAGGGCAATCGCCCCTCGTTTATAGGTGCGTTAGAGCCGCAAAAAGCGGAGCAGCTTTATGACTTTTACTGTAAAATGCTTAGGGAGCTTGGCGTAAAGCGGGTTGAAAAGGGGATTTTCGGTGCGGATATGAAGGTCGAGCTTATAAACGACGGGCCTGTGACTATACTTTTTGATACGGACATATGGAGTAAAAATGGAAATTAGAACCTTACATTTAGGACTTATTAAAACCAACTGCTATCTGCTTTCAACCGAAAGGGCGGCGGTTGTAATAGACCCCGGCTTTGACAGGCCCAGTCCCCTTGGCTTTTTTAATGAAAATGCCCACAAGGAAAGGCTTGTTCTCCTTACCCACGCCCATTTTGACCATATTGGCGGGGCAGAAATATTGCGTGAAAAAACGGGTGTAAAGATAGGGATAGGTGAGCTTGATGCAGACTCACTTGCCGATACCAAGCTTAATCTATCCGATATGTTCCATGCGTATATATCACCCTTTAAGCCTGATTTTACCTATAAAAACGGCGATATAATAACGGTAGGGGATATTGAGATTAAGGTTATAAGCACACCTGGGCACACGGTGGGCGGTGTTTCTTATCTTGTAGGTGATTGCCTTTTTTCAGGAGATACTTTGTTTGAAAATTCTATAGGCCGCACCGATTTTCCGGGAGGCGATTTAAGGGTACTTCAGCGCTCGCTTAAAAAGCTTATGACTCTACCTTCAGAGACCAAGGTTTATCCCGGTCACGGCGATTCCACAACCATTGCCCGTGAAAAGGAAAACAATATGTTTGTGGGGTGAAGAAATGAAGCTTTGTCTTATAAATCATTCATATAAATATGAGCTTGAAAAGCTTATAAGAATTTTTTTACCCTTTGAGAAAATTGAGTTTTGCGAAAGGGAAGAAAGGGAAGACCGAGCCTCAATAACCTCGCTTTTAAAGGGAAAAAAGGAAACCCGCCTTTCGGCTGAGCTTTTAATAGATAATAAACGCTTTGAATTTTCTAAAACCCTTTCAAACGAAAATCCCGATTATGATAATGAATGTGAACGGCTTTTGGCGGTAGCTCTTTATGATTGTTTTGTTAAGGCCTCAGGCTATGTTCCTGAATGGGGAATACTTACGGGCGTTCGTCCTGCAAAGCTTTTCTCCAGACTTTCTGATGCTAACGGTAAAGCTTTGGCAGAGGATTGGTTTAAAAAGGGGCTTATGCTAAGCGACAACAAAATATCCCTTTGCAGGGAGACGGTGGAAAGTGAAAACAAAATTACCGCCCTTTCCTCGCCCGATTCCTTTAGCCTTTATATTTCCATACCCTTTTGTCCCACAAGGTGCGCCTATTGCTCCTTTGTGTCCCATTCGGTTGAGCACGCAAAGGGCTTGATACCTGACTATATCAGGCTTTTAAAAGAGGAATTAAGGCTTACTGCCGAAATTGCAAAAAAGCTTAACTTAAGGCTTGAAACCGTCTACATCGGTGGGGGAACACCCACCTCCCTTAATGCTAATCAGATAGGGGAAATTATGACGGCGGTTAAAAGCTTTTTTGACCTGTCCGCTTTGATGGAATACACAGTCGAGGCTGGCAGACCCGATACCGTAACAAGGGAAAAGCTTGAAACTATAAAGCGGTTAGGGGCGACCAGGATAAGCATTAATCCCCAGACTATGAATGATGAGGTGCTAAAGTCTATAGGCAGACGGCACACTGCCGAGGAGACCGAAAGGGCATTTTTGCTTGCGAGGGAATGCGGGTTCGACAATATTAATACCGATTTAATAGCGGGACTTCACGGGGATACTTTTGAAAGCTTTAAAGAAACTGTCTGTCGGGTTTTGGCATTAGACCCTGAGAGTGTGACCGTCCATTCCCTTTCTATGAAGCGGTCGTCTACCCTTAATGTAAACGGACTGTTTCCTGAGGCGCAAATGGGTGCTGAGGCCGCAAAAATGGTGAATTTTGCCCGTGAAACCCTCACGGAAAAGGGGATTTTCCCGTATTATATGTATAGGCAGAGCAAGACTGTGGGCAATCTTGAAAATGTAGGCTATGCTAAAAGGGGTAAAGAATGCTTTTATAATGTTTACACAATGGACGAAACCCATACGGTCTTAGCCTGCGGTGCTTCGGCGGTCACTAAGCTCAGAGAGCCGAACGGACCTTATATTGAAAGAATATTTAACTATAAATATCCGTATGAATATATAAGCCGCTTCCAAGAGCTGGCGGCGAGAAAGGACGGTATTTTAAGGTTTTATGAAAAGTATTCTGCAAACAATAAATGATTTAGCGCTTAATAATCCGGGGGAGTTAGTATCCCGTGCTGAACGACATTACGAAGGTGGGCTTGCCGAAATTGCCGCAAGAATAGCTGATAACGATGATATAAAAATTGTAGCATTAGCGGGTCCCTCGGCATCAGGAAAAACCACAACTGCCCATATACTTTGCGAAAAGCTAAGAAATCTGGGCAAAAAAATTGAAATAATATCTCTTGACGATTTCTATTTACCCGTTGATGAGCTTCCTGTTTTAGAAGACGGCACTAAAGATATTGAATCGGTAAATGCGCTTGATATTCCTCTTATAAACAAAAGCTTCAGTGAGATTATTAAAGCAGGTAGGACCGAACTTCCGAAATTTAATTTTTCCGAAAAAAAGCGAATCTCTAACGCACGCAGTATTGATGTTTCGGGAAAAGGGATAGCGATTGTAGAGGGACTTCACGCACTGAATCCCCTAATAACCGATTTGGTGCCCCGAAAGAATATATTTAAGGCGTACATCAGCGTAAACCGTGGTATTGAAAATGAGGACGGAAGCAAGCTTTTGTCAAGCAAACAAATAAGGCTTATAAGGCGGCTGCTTCGTGACCGCACCTTCAGAGGAACTCCCGTTAATGAGACCCTTGCGCTTTGGCAGGGGGTTGTGGCGGGGGAGGAAAAGTATCTTTACTGCTTTAAGGATACCGCCGATGTGCAGATTAAAACCCTTCATATATATGAGCCCTGCCTTTACCGTAACGAGTTTTTAAAACTTGTGGACGAGGCAAAAGAGGATGTGCCGTTTAGGGGCTATTTTTTAAAAACAGCTAAGGCTCTCCAACAATTTGTCCCGATAGATATATCCCTTTTGCCCCCGGATTCCCTTATTACGGAATTTGTGGGAAACGGTAAATATCAGCTTTAGTTAAGCACAGCGAAAAATACTTGTTTCAAAATCTGATTCAAGTTTGAATGCTTTGGATATACTTGAAATGTTCAAAAATTTGTGATAGAATAAGAAAAAACGGAGGTTTTAACAATGGATTTTTTTGACGATATGCTAAGCAAGGCTAAGGATGCGATTGATGTTGCCTCTAAGAAGACAGGTGAGGTTGTGAACACTCAAAAGCAGAAGTTTGACATAGCCTCTCTTGAAAGCAAAAGAGCAAAGGATTTCGCGGTTTTGGGCGAGATTTATTACAATAAAATCAAGGACGGCGAGGCTTCGGACGAAAACATCAGCGAGTTAGTGCTGTCAATAAAGGAAAAAAGCGATAAGATTGATAAGCTTAAGGCGGAGATTAACAACGCTAAAAATAAGCGTATCTGTCCTAAGTGCGGGGCTGCAATCGACCAAATCTCCAATTACTGCAACGCCTGCGGCGAAAAGCTTTTTTACGATAGCGAAGAGGATAAAACAGAGGAATAACGGGCGGTTCTCCGCCCTTTGTTTTTGCTAAGATTAACGGAGAGAATATATGGAAAAAATAAAAAAAATCGGCATAATCGTTGCCGATGCGGACGAGTTTGCACCCCTTGAGGAAAAAATAAAAAAAGGCGAATACACCGAAAAAACCTTTCTTAAAAGAAGGATAATTGAATTTAAAATCGGCGACATAGAGCTTTGCGCTATGCTTTGCGGAATTGGCAAGGTAAATGCGGCGGCGGGGGCTACACATTTGGTGGATATAGGCTGTGAAATTATACTTAATTACGGGCTTTCCGGCGGAATAAGCGGTGTCAGACGGGGTGAAATTTGCCTTTGCAATAGGTTTTTAGAGCACGATTTTAACCTTACAACAATCGGCTATAAGCCCTGCGAAAAGCCGGGGCAGGTTAGCTTTGTTTATAATTCGGACGAGCGGCTCGGCGGTGTTATAAAATCCCTTTTGCCCCATATTAAAGAGGGTCTTGCCGCAACAGGCGACTGCTTTGTGTGCGATGAAAAACTGCGTAGCTTTTTAAAGGATGAATTCGGTGCTATGTGCTGTGATATGGAGACGGCGGCCATAGCCTATGTCTGCGAGTATGCCGGGGTGCCCTTTGCTGCAGTACGCAGGGTTTCTGATGATGCGGGGGAATCGGCGCTTGAGAGCTACCGTGAAATGAACACTTCACACGAGACGGTTTTATCCGACTTTATACTCGAATGCGCTAAAGCCGCCGCAAATGATCTGTGATATGAAGAGCCAAGAAAAGGGTTTTCAACGGGGTGCGTTTTTGCTTTTATGCGCGGCGGTTATTGTAAAGCTTATAGGAGCACTTTTTAAAATTCCGCTTTCCTCTAAATACTGTCTTGGTGATTTGGGCTTTGGTTATTTTTCCTCTGCTTACGACTTGTTTACCCCCTTTTACGCCCTTGCTATGGCAGGGCTCCCTGTTGCCGTATCAAAAACGGTTTCGGAATATTTAGCAAAGGGAAGATATAATGATGTAAAGCAGATGCTGAATGTGAGCCGCAGGGTATATCTTTCGGTGGGACTTATCTGCTTTTTGTGCCTTAGTGCTGTTATATATCCTTTTTCGAGATTTACTGATTCTACAGGCGAGGGCATATATTCCCTCTTTGCAATGACCCCGTCGGTTGTTTTTTGTTGCCTTATGTCCTCTTACCGAGGCTATTATCAAGGGCTTAACAATATGCTTCCCACGGCGGTTTCCGAGCTTTTAGAGGCGCTTTGCAAGTTGGTGTTGGGCTTTGGCTTTGGGTTTTTAATGGTTAAAATAACCGGTAATGTCGCTTTCGGTGCGGCGGCGGCGATTTTCGGAATTACGGTGGGTACAGCGGTATCAACCCTTTATTTAAAGCTTTATTGTAGGTTTAAGGGGGACGGAATTTCTCCCGTTAAATTATCGGGCAGTCCGATTTTAGGGGGCAGGTCTGCCGCAAAAGCCCTCGTTTTGATTGCCGTTCCCGTCGCGCTCGCCTCACTTGCGGGGAATATTGCCCTTATTATAGACGCACTTACCATAAGGTGGCAATTAGGCGGGCTTGACGAAAGCTCCTTCAATATAATAAGGGAAATGTATGCTTATTCGGTAGCAGACTATAATAAAACTTCGGCGGCTCCCATAACAAATGGTGAGCTTTCAGCCCTGCTTTACGGTATAAGGGGAAAGGCCTATACCCTTTTTAATTTGGTTCCTACCCTTACTACGGTTATCGGTGTAAGCGCTGTACCGGTAATTGCAGGACTTAACACCGAAAAGGATTATAAGGCTTTAAACCGTAATTTAAACTCTGCTTTAAAGCTTACCTCGCTTATGGCTTTCCCTGCGGGAGCGGGGCTTTTTGTCGCCTCGGATAGGATAATGGAGCTTTTGTATGACAGCGCCGCCTCGGTGGAAATAGGCGCTCCTATGCTTAAGTTATTCGGTGTTGCGGCGGTCTTTGCGGGTATTGGGATTCCCTTAACGGGAATTTTGCAGTCTATGGGCAAACAAAAGGCGGCGCTTATAAATATAGGAGTAGGTGCGGCGGTTAAGCTTATAATAGGAATGCTTACCGTCTCTGTTCCCGAAATTAATGTTAAGGGAGCGGCTTTAGGTACCCTTGTTTGCTATGCGGTGATATTTACTTTGCATATGGCAGTTTTGCTTAAAAGCAAAGAAACGGCCCTTGATATTAAAGCCGTATTTTTCAAACCCCTTGTTGCCGCCGTTATTTGCGGAAGTTCAGCTCATTTTATTTTTAAAATCAGCGATTCGCTTTTGGTTACAGCCTTGGCAATTTTGGCGGCGGTTTTAGTCTATATAATTTGTCTTGTGTTGCTGAAAGCTTTGGAGGAAGACGATTTAAGGTCTCTTCCCAAGGCGGAAAAGCTTACGGATTTTTGTAAGAAACATAGAATTATTTGCTAAATTGCCACTCAAAAAACGCATTTTTTATGTTTTTTTACAGAAAATTTAAAATATATACGAAAATATATTGATTTTTTGAAAAAAGTATGGTAAAAATATATAGTACGGGCTTGAGTTTGTACAATATAGCTTTCTAACGAAGTTATTCGTTGAAAAAATTTTTTGGAGGTTCTTACAATGAACAAAACTGAATTAGTAGCATCTATGGCTGATAAGGCCGGCATTTCTAAGAAGGACGCGGAAAAGGCTCTCGTTGCTTTTCTTGACACTGTAACAGACGTGTTAAAGAAGGGCGAGAAGGTTCAGCTCGTAGGCTTCGGTACCTTTGAGGTTCGTGAGCGTGCAGCAAGAACTGGTATCAATCCCCAGACTAAGCAGACCATTAAGATTGCCGCTTCCAAGAATCCCGTATTCAAGGCAGGCAAGGCTCTTAAGGATACAGTTTCCAAATAATTGTACTTACGAAAAGCCGTCCGTAAGGGCGGCTTTAGTTTTTAAACGGAGAAGATAATGAGACTTGATAAATATTTAAAGGTTTCAAGAATAATTAAAAGGCGCACGGTTGCTAATGAGGCCTGCGATGCGGGCAGGGTTACGGTAAACGGCAAGCAAGCACGTGCATCGTATGATGTAAAGGTGGGGGATGTTATCGAAATATCCTTCGGCGCCAGAGATTTTAAAGCTCAGGTTACCTCGGTTGCAGAGACCGTTAAAAAGGACGATGCGGCGGGGCTTTATAAAATAATACCGTAAAAGTCGCGGCATAACACAGCGTAATAAAAGAGCCTCCTTTTAAATATATTTAATTAGAGGTGTTGGCTGTGGAAGAAAATGTGCGTTTAAATCATAATATAATAGTTGAGGACCGCAAGAAAATGACCCTTACAGGGGTAAAGGATGTTCTTTCCTTTGACGAGGAGACCGTGGTGCTTGACACCTCGCTTGGAAGACTTACCGTAAAGGGCTCGGGGTTACATATAATTAATTTCGATACCAAAAGCGGCGACCTTTCGGCAGAAGGGCGTCTATACGCACTTGTATATACCTCGGAAGAGAAAAGCGGCGGTGTATTTTCCCGTATTTTCAGGTGAGCTATGTGGGAAATAGATAACCTTTCTCAACTGCTGGGCTTTTTATATTCCGCCGTTTTAGGCGGAATTTACTGTATTGTATACGATTGCCTTCGTGCTTTAAGAAAAGAAATTAAATTTAGCACAGCCGCAGTTTTTGTTTTGGATATTTTGTATTCTCTTTTTTGCGCCGTTACCTGTTTTTGCTTTTTGATAGCGGTAACAGGCGGTCAGCCCCGAAGCTTTGTTTTTGCGGGAGCGGCGGTAGGCTTTTTAGCTACAAGGCTTACGGTTTCACGCTTTTTGTTTTTTGCTTTTTCTAAAGTGTTAAGGGGTATGCGGTTTATTTTTAAATGGATTTCGGTGATTTTCAGCCGATTTTTCACCGTAATTTCAGCGCAAATGGAGCATTTGGGCGAAAAAGTCAAAAAAATATACAGTTTGTCCGCAAATACTTTAAAAAAACACTTGAAAAAGAAATAGCGTTTGTTGTATACTTAATCCGATAGAACATCGGTCTTGCATTTCTGCGGAGTGTGAGTTATGAAAAAGAAAAAAAGAAAAAATAAAAGTATTATACTGCGGGTTTTGATTTTGGGTGTATGCGTTTATATGATAGCTACCCTCTCGGGGCTTTGGAACACCCTGAGTCAAAGCCGCAAGGAGCTTGAAGCCTTGAAGGCACAGTACGCCCAAGAGCAAAATGATATTGAGGAGCTTCGCTCTATGCTTGAGGACGGCTCGCAGTCACAAATAATTGAAAAAGCGGCAAGAGAAAGACTGGGCTTCGTCTATCCCGACGAACAGGTTTTTATCGATATATCAGGCAATTAATTTTTGAGGAGGATACAAAGCTTATATGGAGCTTACTATAGGACAGATTGTTGAGGGAAAAATTACCGGCATCACAAATTTCGGAGTTTTTGCGGATATAGGCGAGGGCAAATCGGGAATGGTACATATATCTGAGGTTGCACGCACCTATGTGAACGACATTAATGAATTTGTGAAGGTGGGCGACACAGTTAAAATGAAGGTGCTTAATATCGGGGAGGACGGTAAAGTTAGCCTTAGTATTAAGCGTGCGCTTGAACCCGAAAAGACCGAGCCAAAGGAACGCCGTGAAAGACGCAGCTACTCTCAGCACAAGATAGACGGCTCCTATACTTGGATGCCCAAAAAGGAAGAGCCCCAAAGCTTTGAGGAAATGATGAACCGCTTTAAGCAGACCAGCGATGAAAAGTTTTCGGACTTAAAGCGCAAAAACCCCGAAGCCAGACGCACTAAGCGGGGAGCGGCAAAATAAGATTTTATTCAAGGCGGATTTTGCCCTTAGGCGATTTCTGCCTTTAAATTTATTTAATTCAGGAGAAAAAATGATAAGAGAAATTTCAGTAGAAAAAATAACCGAAACAGTAAGAGAGCTTTGCATAATAGCTAATAAAAAGCTGCCGAAAGATATTGAGGAAAAGATAACAGTTTGCGAAGGGTGCGAAACAAACGCCTTGGCAAAAAGCGTGCTTTGTGACCTTAAAAAAAACATTACGGCGGCAAATGAGTATGATTTGCCTATCTGCCAGGACACGGGAATGGCGGTAGTCTTTCTCCGAATCGGGCAGGATGTGCACTTTACTGACGGCAGCCTTTATGCGGCGGTAAACGAGGGCGTAAGGCAGGGCTACGAAAAGGGACTTTTGCGCAAGTCTGTTGTGGGCGACCCGCTAAAGAGGGTCAACACAAATGATAATACCCCTGCAGTTATCCATACCGTTATTACCGAGGGTGACAAGGTGAAAATAACCGTTGCACCTAAAGGCTTTGGCAGTGAGAATATGAGCGGAGTTAAAATGCTTACCCCCTTTGACGGCAGAGAAGGCGTAGTAGACGCAGTGCTCCAAATTGTAAAAAAGGCTTCAAATAACCCCTGCCCGCCTATGGTTGTGGGGGTTGGTATAGGGGGCGATTTTGAGCAATGCGCTCTGCTTTCAAAGCTTGCCCTTTGCAGAAGCACCGACAAGCACAATACCGACCCTTTTTATAAGGAGCTTGAGGAAGAGCTGTTAGAGAAGATTAATCAGCTTGATATAGGCCCACAGGGATTCGGCGGAAAAACCACCGCTTTAGCCGTAAATATAGAGACAGCACCCACCCATATTGCCGGACTTCCCGTGGCGGTTAATATAGGTTGTCATGTAACACGGCACGCTTCGGAGGTTATATGATGGAAAAAATTAATTTGATAGCTCCCTGTCTTTTCGGAACAGAGAGCATCGCGGCAGACGAGTTTCGCCGTATGGGCTTTACGGAGGTTGTTACCGAAAACGGCAGGGTAAAGCTTGCGGGCGACTTTAATATGCTCGCCCGTGCTAATATCTGCTCCCGCTTTGCGGAGAGAATTTTAATCAATGTGGGGGAGTTTTACGCCACCACATTTACCGAGCTGTTTGACGGGGTAAAGGCGCTTGATTGGGAGAATTTTATAGGTAAGGACGACGCCTTTCCAGTAAACGGCTGGAGCATTGATTCTATTCTTCACAGCATACCAGACTGCCAGTCGATTATCAAAAAGGCGATAGTTGAGAGATTAAAGCTTAAATACTCTGTTTCCCGCTTTGCCGAGACGGGGCCCGAATATAGAATAAGGTTTTCGATTCACAAAAACAGCGTTACAATGATGATTGATACCTCGGGTGAGGGCCTGCACAAGCGGGGCTACAGGCGCAATTCCAACGCCGCCCCTTTAAAGGAAACGCTTGCGGCATCAATGTGCGATTTAGCCCGAATTTACCCTGATACCAAGCTGTTAGACCCATTTTGCGGTAGCGGAACATTACTTATAGAGGCGGCGCTTATGGCTACCAAAACCGCACCCGGATTAAGGCGGTTTTTTGCGGCGGAGCGCTTCGGCTTTATTCCTGAAACTGTCTGGCGGGAGGAAAGAACGAGGGCGCAGGATTTAATAATTCATAATGTGGATTTTAGTGCGCAAGGCTTTGACATTGATAAAAATGCGGTAGAGCTGACCCTCCAAAACGCTAAAAAGGCAGGGGTTTCAAAATATGTTAAGGCGGCGGTTGCCGATATCAGAGACTTTATCCCGCCCGAGGAAAGATGCCTTACAATTACAAACCCACCATACGGCGAGCGGCTATTGGATGTTAAGGCGGCTGAGGAGCTTTACACCGTAATGGGTAACCGCTTTAAAGAGGGGTGCGGCAGAAAGTACTATGTTATAAGCCCCCACGATGAGTTTGAAAAATATTTCGGCAGAACTGCCGACAAACGGCGTAAGCTTTACAACGGTATGATAAAATGCCAGTTGTTTATGTATTTTAAAAATAAGGAGAGGTAAAAGTGGCAAAGAAAAAGGGAATCGTAGCGGAATTTAAGGAGTTTATTTCAAGAGGCAATGTAATCGACCTTGCGGTGGGCCTTGTAATGGGCAGTGCGTTTACGGCTATCGTAACCTCGCTTGTGAACGATATTATAATGCCTGCTATCGGGGTGCTTTTCGGAGGAATTGATTTCACTTCCTTAAGACTTGTAATCCGTGAGGCCACAGAAACCGCCGAGGAGGCGGCAATCGGCTACGGCAACTTTATTCAGTGCGTGGTTAATTTCCTGCTTATAGCAATGGTTATTTTCCTTGTAATAAAGGGAATGAACACCTTTAAGCGTAAGAAAGAAGAGGCTGCCACAGAGGCAAAGCCCGTAGAGCCTTCGGAAGAGGTACTGTTGCTTCGTGAAATTCGTGATTCGCTTAAAAACAGTAAGGAATAATTTTCATATTACCGTTGACAAATCGCAAATATAGTAATATTATATTAACATAATCTTCAGGGCGGGGTGTGATTCCCCACCGGCGGTAAAGCCCGCGAGCCTTTTTGGCTGATTCGGTGAAACTCCGAAGCCGACGGTTAAGTCAATGACTATAGTCCGGATGAAAGAAGAATGTATAATTATTTGCATTTTTACGCCCTCACAGTAGTGGGGCGTTTCTTATTTTTCTTTTAATTCCCCTGAAAAAAGAAAGGAAAATGTAGAATGAAAAAACAAAATTTAATCAGAGGTATTGCTGTAAGCGGGGTTATGGGAGCGGTAGGATTTGTGCTTATGCTCCTTGAATTTCCGTTGTCCTTTATCATACCGTCCTTTATCAAGCTTGATTTTTCGGAAATTCCCGCAATTATTACCGCCTTTGCCTTCGGCCCGCAGTACGGAGTATTGGTTTGCCTTATTAAAAATCTGCTTCACTTATTCGTCACTACATCGGCGGGCGTGGGAGAACTTTCAAACTTCCTTTTGGGAGCGGTTTTCACGGGCGTTGCGGGACTTATTTATATGAAGCACAAAAACCGCAAGGGTGCGCTTGTAGGTGCTCTTGTCG
>CAJGCQ010000031.1 GCA_904501875.1 Clostridiaceae bacterium
ATATGTATATTTGTTAATAATAAAAGGGAAAGGAACGATCGAAATGAAATATTCAGAATACCATTCTAAATCTAAATTCACAAGCAATGCGGCGTTTTATATTGTAATCGCCTGCTGTCTTGTCGCAATAGGCGGTGCTGCTTGGTTCGCCGCAGCGAATATAAGCAAGCGTGATACCTCATCGAAAAAGGAGAGCAGCAGTTCCTCTTCCTACAATAGCAGCGTTTTTGAAATCGGGAGTATGCCCGAAATATCTAACCCTGTGACCACCGAGGAGGCGGGAAAAACCGTTTCGGACGAGCCCTACTCTTCGGGCGAGGAAACCGAAAGCACCCAAAGCACCGATACCTCAGTTGTTTTCAGTATGCCCGTGCAGGGTGAAATAATTAAGGGCTACAGCGAGAAGGTGCTGCAGTATTCCGCAACCTTAGGGGATATGCGCATTCACACAGGACTTGATATCGCCTGTGAGGACGGCACCTCGGTAAGCGCCGCAGGTGACGGAAAAGTCACTTCGGTTGACGAAAGCTCCACCCTCGGAACTGTTTTGACAATCGAGCACAACGGCGGTATAACCACCAAATATGCCTCCTTAAAGGGAGTAAAGCTAAAGGCGGGAGATTCCGTCTCGGCAGGGGATATAATCGGAACGGTAACCACAGTGCCCGGTGAATGCGCCGACCAAAGCCACCTCCATTTTGAAGCTTATAAAAACGGCCACGCCGCCGACCCGCTTGTTGCGTTGGGGCTTGAATAGTATAACAAATCGGCTCCCTTAAAAAGGGAGCCGTCAGTCTGTCGAAAAAACAATCCACTTTTTTGACCAAAGAAACAGGGCTTCTGACATAACATCAAACTCAACTGCGCTACCGTTCTTTAGTTTCAAAAAGGTATTCACAATTTTTTGATCTTCTTCAGAAACAACCGAGAGCAATTCTTTTTGGAATTTGATGTGTTTGCCAGTTTGTTTGTAGGCAATGGCTTGAATAACAAAGGATGCAGATTTGTATAGTCCTCTTAAAATATCGTCGCTTTTTTCGTGAAGCATATTGTGAACGCATCCGTGATAGATATTGCACGCGCCCGTCTTAATAGCTCTGTTCACAGCGGTTTCGTCCACAAGCGCTAACACCTCATCAAGACTACCCTTGATCGGAGTCGTATCATAGCAAAACTGAAAAAGATCGGACGGCTCCCAATGAAGCAGTTCATCCTTGCCCGAAAGAAAACCGCAAATCATTTCTCTGCGTGGCAAGGTGTTCAGCATGGCACCATAAGCGTGTATATCGTCGGCAGATAATTCGTCCAGAATGACAACAACATCAATATCGCTGGTGGCGGTTGCTTCACCGCGCCCATAACTGCCCTGCAACCCAACAAACCACACACGGTTCGCAAAAGCCGTATTTAATTTTTGCGAAAAATTGGACATCCAAGCGGAAATATCTATCATCTTAAATCACCTCTTATAATGCGTGGCCGCCCGATACTTTGATCACTTGTCCCGTCAGCATTTTCACTTGTTCGCTCGCAAGGGACAAAATGGTTTCGGCAATATCTTTCGGCTAAATGAGTTTGTCCATGGGGATCAACGGGAGGACTTGTTTTCCCAACGCTTCGTCAAAGGCTCTGTCGATTTTCTTATAGACCAGCACCGCCTTGGCACCTTCCCGTGCAAACTCAAGTGCCGTTGTTGCGCCAATTCCTTGGGGATTGTTCGCCCCGGTGATGAGCGCCACTTTATCTTGTAATCCGTAATCAACCATTGCCGTTGCCTCTACACATTTGGAAATTTTATGAGGATATTATATCATATCTTGTGGCATAGATAAAGACCCTAAAAACAAAAATACCCACTCAATTTGAGCGGGCAAAAAAATAAAACTTGACGAACCAGTGGTGGAGATAAGCGGGATCGAACCGCTGACCTCTTGAATGCCATTCAAGCGCTCTCCCAGCTGAGCTATACCCCCATATTGGGGTTCGTCAAGTTTTTATTTATGAAATTATGAAGTGGGGTTCAACTCCCCGTGCTTTGCGCTCCCAGCTAAGCTATACCCCATACATAAAGTGAAAAGTAAGAAGTAATAGCGAAGAAGTAAGCCGAGTGCTTTATGCTCTCGGTCAAGCCTTTCCCTCGGAACAAGAATTATATTACCATATAAAAAGCAAAAATGCAACATTTTTTTGAAAAAAATTTGAGTGGGAGCGGAACCGCATTTTTTAGCGTATCCGCTCCCGCTTTATTTACTGCTTATTAAGGTATTCCACATATTCCTCAAGGCTCATATTAAGCCTGTTTATTTCCTTTGCGGAGTTGATGCCCACAAAGCGGTAATGCCACGATTCGTGAATTACCCCTGTAATTTCCTGCTTCTCGCCGCTGTACCGCATAATAAAGCCGTAATCTGCGGCGTGCTGTTGCATCCAAGCGTACATCTCTGTAGTTTCAAACCTATCGTCCGCCATATTAAAATCGGCGGCAAGCCCAGTGTGGTGCTCGCTTGTTCCAGGCCTTGCAACTACCGTTGCCGCCGCCTGCTCCGCCTTTTCAGGGGCAACGCCCTTTGCAATTTGGCGGTCTATCTGCCTTTTGAATAACATATTCTGCGTGGCATATGAGCGGTAGGGTGACCATACATACAATTTTACACCATCCGCCCACGCCGCATCAATCATCGCCTTCATATAGGGCCAAACATCTTTATCAATCTGTTTTAGCGACCCGTTAATATACTCGTCGGGAATAGTGGTTAAATTGCCCTCATAATCGTAATCCTCGGGCAATGGATTTTCACCGTTTACAAGCAAAAGATTGCTGTAATTAGCGTCAAGACCGTTTGGTCCCGTTTCGGGGTAGCTCGGTACAGAGGGTTCCGCTGAAGAGACCTCCGATAGAACCTCGCTTTGCACACTGCCTGTTATATCGGACGAGATATTTTCCTTTTCGCCGCCCGATACTATCGCCTTTACTGCGAAGGCAATAAGCAGAATGACAGCCGCCAATATTACAGCGCAAATCGAAATAAAAATCCTGCGCCTTACTATTGCCTTGTGCCTTTGTGATTTAGTCATACCTTTTCCCCTTGCTATTCGTCTAATTTAAGCACCGCCATAAACGCCTCCTGCGGCACCTCAACCGAGCCTAAGCGGCGCATACGCTTTTTGCCCTCTTTTTGCTTTTCAAGCAGCTTTTTCTTTCTCGTTATATCGCCGCCGTAGCACTTTGCAAGCACATCCTTGCGAAGTGCCTTTACGGTCTCTCGGGCGATGATTTTACCCGAGATCGCAACCTGTATAGGCACCTCAAAAAGCTGTCTCGGAATAAATTCCTTAAGCTTTTCGGCAATTTTGCGTGCCCTTGTATAGGCGTTGTCGGAATGGACTATAAAGGAAAGTGCGTCCACAACATCCCCCGCCAGCATTACATCAAGCTTTACAAGCTTTGAGCTCTCATAGCCCTTTGTCTCATAATCGTAGCTGGCGTAGCCCTTTGTGCGGGACTTCAGCGCATCAAAAAAGTCATAGACAATCTCACCCATGGGCATTACATAGTGAATGTCCACACGGTCGCCCATATACTTCATATCGGTATAAACCCCTCGGCGCTCCTCGCAAAGCTGCATAATCGCCCCCACATATTCGCTGGGGCTGTAGATATGCACATCGGCAACAGGCTCCAACGCCTCGGCTATAACTGCGGGGTCGGGGTAGTTTGTGGGGTTGTCCACCGTCACGGTCTCGCCGCTTGTAAGGGTGAATTTATATTCTACGCTGGGCGCAGTGGTGACAAGGTCTAAATTGTACTCCCGCTCTAAGCGCTCCTGAATAATCTCCATATGAAGAAGCCCCAAAAATCCGCAGCGAAAGCCAAAGCCTAATGCAGTTGAGCTTTCAGGTTCAAAAAGCAGCGACGCATCGTTAAGGCTAAGCTTTTCAAGTGCATCTCTAAGGTCGGGGTATTTTGCGCCGTCGGCGGGGTATATTCCGCAAAAAACCACAGGGTTTACCTTGCGGTAGCCCTCAAGTGGCTCCTTTGCGAGGTTGCTCGTCAAGGTTATGGTGTCCCCCACCCGTGCCTCGTTTACGGTTTTGATTGAAGCGGTGAGATAACCTACCTCCCCCGCCTCAAGCACATCGCAGGGCTCCATAGAGGTGGCCCGCTTTCTGCCTATCTCAACTGTATCGAAATCAGCCCCTGTGGCCATCATACGGATTCTGTCCCCTGTTTTAAGCCTTCCGCTCATAACACGGAAATATACCACGACCCCCTTGTACGGGTCATAATAGGAATCAAAAACAAGGGCAGTAAGCGGAGCGTTTTTATCCCCCTTTGGGGCGGGAATATCGGTAACAATGCGCTCTAAAACCTCTTCTACATTAAGCCCTGTTTTTGCCGAAATCATAGGAGCGGTGTCGGCGGGTATTCCTATAACATCCTCAATCTCCGCCTTTACACGACCGGGCTCGGCAGAGGGTAGGTCGATTTTGTTTATAACCGGCAGAATTTCAAGTCCGTGGTCAACCGCCAGATAGGTGTTAGCAAGGGTTTGAGCCTCGATTCCCTGCGATGCGTCCACCACAAGCACCGCTCCCTCACAAGCCGCAAGGGAACGGGAAACCTCGTAATTAAAGTCAACATGACCGGGGGTGTCGATTAAATTAAGCTCATATTCCTCGCCGTTCTTTGCCTTATAATAAAGGGTTACGGCGTGGGCCTTAATGGTGATTCCCCGCTCACGCTCTAAGTCCATACTGTCTAAAAGCTGTTCTTCCATATCCCGCTGGGCGACAGACCTTGTAAGCTCCAAAAGCCTGTCCGCAAGGGTGGACTTGCCATGGTCAATATGGGCAACAATGCAGAAATTTCTTATATTTTCAAGTGGAAAGGACAAATCTTTCTCTCCTTTAAAACTTAAGCCGACAAATCCGAACCCGATTTTAAAGGATGGATTTTCGCCTTTGCTTAATATTTTATCTTATTATATTATAACTGCTCTCCTTTTTCAATAACTATTTTTCTTTGAAGCATTGATTTTACTGTGTATCTCCTGGATTTTATTGTCAAGTCGGATAATCTTATCAGCGCAGGTCTTAAGCTCGGCGAAGGGGCGGGTATGTTCAATAATTTCGCCTTTCATTTAATAAGCTCCCTTGCCGTTATATCGATATTTCCCACCATATTTTTCACTCCGTTTAGATATAAGTTATCAAGCACACATATAAACACATTACCACAAATTTCCCCAATCTTTTTAAAAATTATAATATCCTTTCTTTTCTTTTTAAAAAAGGCGGTATTTTGAATTGACTTTAAGGACTGTATATTGTAAAATATGTATGATAATATTTAAGCTGTAGCCTGACAAGTTTCGGACCCTGTCACGGGGTCAAATCTCGAAAGCCTGCGGCGGATTGGAGAAAGCAGATGAAAGCTGTTTATAAACGTATACTACTTAAACTCAGCGGTGAGGTTCTTGCAGGAGAAAAGGGCACCGGCATTGATTTTGACAAGGTTTTAGAGGTTTGCGAAAGCGTTAAGGAGTGCTGCCAATTAGGCATTGAAGTAGCCATTGTAGTGGGCGGCGGCAACTTCTGGCGAGGCCGTTCAAGCGGTAAAATGGACCGCACAAGAGCCGACCATATGGGAATGTTAGCCACAACCATTAACTCCTTAGCCCTTGCGGACGCACTGGAGCAGTTAGGCGTTACAGCCCGTGTTCAGACCGCTATTGAAATGCGGCAGATTGCTGAGCCTTATATAAGAAATAGGGCGGTTCGCCATTTAGAGAAGAACAGAGTAGTAATCTTCGGCTGCGGAACGGGCAACCCCTTCTTCTCAACCGATACCGCTGCGGCTCTGCGTGCGGCAGAAATCGGCGCAGATGTTATATTCAAGGCAACCAATGTTGACGGCGTTTATGACAGCGACCCGAAAACCAATCCGAATGCTAAGAAGTTCGACACACTTTCCCATCTCGATGTGCTCCAAAAAGGACTGCATGTTATGGACAGTACCGCCGCATCCCTTTGTATGGATAACGGGATTGAAATTCTTGTATTCAATCTTAATAACCCCCGCAATATTGTTGAGGCGGCAACGGGCGCACAGATAGGTACAATAGTAAAGTAATTAAGGAGAGATTTTTATGAAAGAGCTTTTAAAGAATACCGAGGAAAAGATGAATAAAACAGTCGGCGTATTAGAGCGTGACTATAAAGCAATAAGGGCAGGCAGAGCCAATGCCTCGGTGCTTGACCGTGTCACCGTAGATTATTACGGCTGTCCCACACCTATTCAGCAGATGGCGGCGGTCTCGGTGCCGGAGCCGAGGGTGCTTATGATTCAGCCCTGGGACGCTTCTACCCTTAAGGAAATCGAGAAAGCGATTTTAACTTCGGACATCGGTATTAACCCGCAGAATGACGGCAGGATTATCCGCCTTTCCTTCCCGCCCCTTACAGAGGAGCGCCGTAAAGAAATAGTAAAGGATGTTCACAAGACCGCCGAGGAAAGCAAGGTAGCCGTACGCAACACCAGAAGAGACGCTATCGAAAAGCTGAAGGCGCTTAAGAAGAACAACACAATAACCGAGGACGATGTAGCCGACGGTGAAAAGAAGATACAAAACCTTACCGATAAGTACTGCAAGGAGATAGATACCCTTGCGACACTTAAGGAAAAGGAAATAATGGAAATCTAATTAATTCGGAATTCGGAATTATTTTTAAAATAAGGCGGGCATATAATCTGTCCGCTTTTTAAAGCAGGTGAAAATTTTGCCGTTATTTAAAAAGAAAAGCACCGCCGAAAGACCCCTGCCCCGCCATATCGCTATAGTTATGGACGGTAACGGCCGCTGGGCGAAGAAAAGAGGTCTTCCGCGCTCTGCGGGTCATATTTCGGGTGCCAAAACCTTTAAGTCAATAGCCCTGTACTGCAATAAAATAGGGCTTGAATACCTGACGGTCTATGCCTTCTCCACCGAAAACTGGAAACGTCCGCCCGAAGAGGTAGCGGGTATTATGAACCTGTTGCGTGATTACCTAAAGGACGCAGAAAACTTCAAGGACGAAAACATTAAGGTTAAGTTCATCGGTGACCCCGCTCCCCTTGCAGAGGACATAAAGGCACTTATGAAAAAGAATGAGGACGGCTCTAAGGACGCTACGGGACTTAAGCTTAACATTGCGATAAACTACGGCGGAAGAGACGAACTTGTTCATGCGGTGAGAAAAATAGTGTCTGAAGACATAACCGAAAACGAAATCACCGAGCAGACCGTTTCCGACCGGCTTTACACCGCAGGTATGCCCGACCCCGATTTTATAATAAGACCCAGCGGCGAATACCGCACCTCTAATTATCTTTTGTGGCAGTCGGCCTATTCCGAGTACTGGTTTTCGGATGTTTTGTGGCCCGACTTTACGCCAAAGCATTTAGAAAAGGCGATTGAGGAATACAACCGCCGCAACCGCCGTTTCGGCGGAGTTTGACGAGGTGAGAGAATGAAAACAAGAATTATATCAGGTGTTGTTATGGCACTTATCGTAGCGGCGTTTTTGAGTTTGGGAATACTTGTAAGCCCCCTTTTTATCACCGCTTTTATCGCCGCCGTAACGGCGGTTGCGATTTATGAACTCCTGCATAATGCGGCTGGAATCAAATCCAGGGCGGCGCTTGTAGGGGCGTGCGCTTACTCGGTTTTAAATGTGTTTGCGCTGGACTCAAATACGGTCGATTTTATCAATAAGAATATTCTTCATATCGGCCCTGAGAACAGTATGCCCCCTGTATCCCGCTTTGAGCTTTCAACTGCACTCAGTATAATTTTCTTCATTTTTGCGGCGGCTACTACCCTTAAGGAGCATAAGGAATTTAACCTTACGCATATTGCAACCCTTGCCGCAATGCCTATTGCCCTTTCTTTTGCCTTTTCAAGCCTTAGTGCAGTTTTAAGCCACGAAAAGGGAATTTTCTATCTTTTAATGCTCCTTAATTTTTCAAGCGTTTGCGATATGGGTGCTTACTTTGCGGGCAGTACCTTAGGCAGGCACAAGCTTTGCCCCGAGATCAGCCCTAAAAAAACGGTTGAAGGCGCTGTGGGGGGGATTTTGTCGAGCATTGTCGTATCCCTTATTTTGGTTTTCGCCTTTTCTGCAACCGAAAAGCTTATAGCCGCACTTATTCTGACCATTCCGTTCTGCATTTTGGGTATGATAGGCGACCTTTTCGCCTCGGCTGTAAAGCGCACGGCGGGAATTAAGGATTACGGAAGCTTAATTCCGGGTCACGGCGGAATACTTGACAGATTTGACAGTATAATTATGATAGCACCCCTATTTTCACTATTTGTTTCATTGGGGGCAATCTGATGAAAAGGCTTATAATTTTAGGCTCAACGGGTTCCATAGGCGTTCAGGCGTTAGAGGTTGCCGAAAGAAACGGCTATAAGGTAACCGCTCTTGCGGCGGGGAAAAATACCGAGCTGCTCGAAAAACAGGCAAGAAAATTTAAGCCCGATATTGTCGCCGTTTCGGAGAAACAAGCGGCAAACGACCTTAAAATCAGGCTTGCGGACACCGATGTTAAGGTGCTTTCAGGCGAGGACGGAGTATGCGCCGCCGCACAGTATGAGGGTGATATCGTCCTTAATGCCATAGTAGGAATAGCGGGGCTTAAACCCACCCTTGCGGCGATTGACGCTCAAAAAACAATAGCCCTTGCAAACAAGGAAACCCTTGTGGCGGGAGGCGAAATCGTAAACCGAAGACTTAAAGAGACAGGCGTAAGGCTTTTGCCTGTTGATAGCGAGCATTCTGCAATTTTCCAGTCTTTACAGGGCGCTCCTGAGGGCTCGATTAAAAAGATACTGCTTACCGCCTCAGGAGGTCCGTTTTACGGTAAAACAAAAAAAGACCTTGAAAGCGTAACGGTTAAGGACGCATTAAACCACCCTAATTGGTCTATGGGGGCTAAAATCACGGTGGATTCTGCCACCCTTATGAACAAGGGGCTTGAGGTTATCGAGGCGGTACGGCTTTTTGATGTTGCACCTGACGATATCGAGGTGTTAGTGCACAGACAGAGCATTGTCCATTCGGGGATAGAGCTGTCCGACGGGGCGCTTATTGCCCAGTTAGGCACGCCTGATATGAGACTGCCTATCCAGTACGCCATAACCTACCCCGAGCGGGCAGACTTTGCTTTCGAGCATTTAAGCCTTGCCGATATTGGCACCCTTACCTTCCAAAAGCCAGATACAGATACCTTCCGCTGTCTGCCTATATGTATAGAGGCGGTAAAGCGGGGCGGTCTTGCCCCTGCGGCGGTAAACGGAGCCAATGAGGAGGCGGTCGCCCTCTTCCTTGCGGGCAAAATTAAATTTTTACAAATTGCCGAAATGGCACAAAAAGCCCTTAATTCGGTTAATAATAAAAGTGAATACACTATTGAGGATGTTTTTGAGGCCGACAGAGCGGCGAGGGAGCTAATTCGTAATTCGTAATTAATATTATTATTACAGCAGGTGATTAATATTTCGGCGTTTTTAAATGTATGGGGTAATGTGTGGCCGTATCTTGTTGCGGTGCTTCTTTTTCTTTTGCTTATTATAATCCACGAATTCGGGCATTTTATCGCCGCAAAGCTTTTAGGCGTTAGGGTAAACGAGTTTGCTGTGGGCTTTGGTCCCAAGCTTTTTTCAAAAAAGGGCAAGGAGACCGAATATAAGGTTAACCTTATTCCCTTGGGCGGTTACTGTGCTATGGAGGGAGAGGACGAGCAAAGCGACGACGAGCGTGCTTTTCACAACAAAAGACCGTTAAGACGGTTTATTATAGTCGCTATGGGCGCTGTATTTAATCTGCTTTTGGGGCTTATAATAGTAGGGGTAAGCCTTGCCCCCGAAAGCCGTTTTACTTCAACCGTAGTCGCCGAGTTTAACGAAAATGCGTTAAGTTCACAAAGCGGGCTTCAGATTGATGATAAAATAATAGCGGTTGACGGAAGAAAAATTTTCTCAAACTACGATTTAAGCTATGCCTTTACCAATGTGGATGACGGGAAAATCGATATCACCGTAAAGCGGGACGGAAAAAAGGTTGAGCTTTACGATGTTGCCTTTGAAACCGCAGAAGAGGCCGGCATAAGCTATCTTAATGTGGATTTTAAGGTCTACGGCATAAAAAAGACGGTTGGCTCCTTTTTAAAGCAGACCTTCTCTACCGCCGCATCCTATTGTGCGGTGGTATGGCGCTCCCTTATAGACCTTATAACCGGCAAATACGGCATTAGTGCAGTTTCGGGCCCTGTGGGGGTTACGGCGGTAATAGGCTCTGCGGCAAAGCAAAGCCTTAAAAATATACTGCCCATTATGGCGCTTATCTCGATAAATCTGGGTGTTTTTAATCTCTTACCTATCCCTGCCCTTGACGGCGGAAGATTGCTGTTTATTTTAATAGAAATGGTTTTTAGAAAGCCCGTCCCCCAAAAGTACGAAGCGGCGGTACATGCGGCAGGCTTTGCTATTCTAATCGGTTTTATGTTGCTTATAACGGCTAAGGATATATGGACTTTGATTGCGGGGTGATTTCGTTGTTTTCTAACGATAAAACCAAAAAGGTTTTTGCGGGTAATGTGGCAATCGGCGGGGGTGCACCTGTTTCGGTGCAGTCGATGCTCTGCGTTCCCGCACATAATATTGAGGGTAATGTGGCTCAGGCAAAGGAACTCGAACAGGCGGGGTGCGATATTGTAAGAATTTCCGTGCCCGATAAAGAGGCGGTAAAAACCCTTGCCGCAGTAAAGGAAAGCGTATCAATCCCCGTTGTTGCCGATATTCACTTTGACTATAAATTAGCCCTTGAGAGCGTTGCCGTCGGGGTCGATAAAATCCGTATTAACCCGGGTAACATAGGCTCGGACGATAGGGTGAAGGCGGTGGCATTAGCCTGTAAAACGGCAGGGGTGCCTATTAGAATAGGCGTTAATTCGGGCTCCCTTGAAAAGAGCATACTGGAAAAATACGGCTCCCCCACGCCCGAGGCGATGGTTGAAAGCGGGCTTTACCATATTTCCTTGCTTGAAAAATTCGATTTTGACGATATTGTGCTCTCCCTTAAAAGCTCAAATGTCGGGAAAATGTATAAGGCGTACGAGCTTGCCGCCGAAAAGTGCCGCTATCCCCTGCACTTAGGGGTAACCGAGGCGGGAACCGAGCAAATGGGCACTATAAAATCAGCCGCCGGAATAGGCGGACTGCTTTTGCGTAATATAGGAGCGACAATCAGAATTTCCCTTACCGACGACCCCGTGAAAGAGGTGGAATCAGGTGTTAAGCTCTTGCGTGCGTTAGGACTTCGAGACGGCGGGATTAAATTCGTCTCCTGCCCCACCTGCGGAAGAACAAAGATTGACCTTATTGGTCTTGCAAGCGAGGTTGAAAAAAGGCTTTCGGGGGTTAATAAGGATATAACCGTTGCGGTTATGGGTTGTGTTGTAAACGGCCCCGGTGAAGCCAGAGAAGCCGACATAGGAATAGCCGGCGGCGACGGTTGCGGACTGCTCTTTAAGCACGGCGAGATTATCCGCAAAATCCCGGAAGAAAAACTGCTTGATGAACTACTAAAAGAGATTGAAAAAATGTAAAAAACGGAGTGTAAAAAGTGGCTAAGGCTTTATTTTCGGAAATATTCGGTACAAATATCCCCTCATCTGACGCTGTGCAGAATTGCATTGTTGAGCATTGTGGGCTTAATATAGAGGATAGAACACTTGATATAACCCTTAAATCCGAAAATTACATAACAATTAATGAGCGAAGCGCCCTTAACGACGAACTTTTGTCGGCGTTAAAGCTTACTTAC